>CAZTHM010000080.1:0-6667 GCA_964613505.1 uncultured Acidobacteriota bacterium
CTGACCCCCAGAAACCGTTGATGAACAAGGCCATCCAGGCTCACCTGGCTCCGGGATCGGTTTTCAAGATCATCACCAGCACCGCGGCTCTGGAGACCGGAACGATCAGGCCCGATTACACTCTGAACTGCGCCGGCTTGATTAACATTCACGGACATACCTACCATGACTGGGTCTTTAGCAAGGGCAAAGGGCATGGCAGCGTCGATTTGCATCGTGCCATCGTGCATTCCTGCGACGTCTATTTCTATACCCTCGGGAAACTTCTCGGGATTGAAAAGCTCAGCTTTTTCGCCAAGCGGTTGGGGCTCGGCGCGCGCACGGGAATCGACCTGCCGGCCGAAGACCCGGGACTGATCCCTTCCCCTGCATGGGTCCGCAAGACATTTAACCGCCAGTGGTGGGCGGGCGAAACGATTTCTGTGGCGATTGGCCAAGGGGCCGTGGCCACTACCCCTCTTCAACTGGCGTATGCAATCGGCGGCATCGCCTCGGGCGGGGTTTTCCACCGCCCTCACCTGGCTTTCAGCGGCCAACTCCTGGCGCTGGGGCTCCAGCCAGACGATGATTCGGATCGGCGGTTCCCCCTGGGCGAGGGCACTGTGGACGCCGTCTGCAAGGGGATGTGGGGCGTGGTCAACGAAGGTGGAACCGGGGCCGCGGCTCATGCGCCGGGCCTGGATATCGCGGGAAAAACTGGGACGGCACAAGTCGTCAGCACGGAACTCCAGGAATCCGCACGGAAACACGAATTCAAAAGCAACGCCTGGTTTGTTGCCTACTCGCCAACCGACAAGCCGGAAATCGTGGTCGCGGCATTGGTGATGCAAGGGGAGCACTCGACAGTGGCCGTGCCCATCGCCCGCGATGTCATCCGCACCTACCTCGAAAAGAAGGCTGCGAGGAAGCCGCCTCCGAATCAACTGCAAACCCAGGTGCGTGTCCTTAGCGAAGCGAGGAGTCCCGAGGCTCAGTTTCCTCGAAGGCCAACGCCCTGATTGAAGTTGTGAGCTAGCTGCGATGCTAAAATCCGTCCGGTTTAGAGACTCCGATTGGATCCTGTTGGTTCTCGCCCTAGCCATCGCTTCGACCGGCTTGGTGGAGATTTACAGTACTACCTCGCACACTGCCTTAGCCGGCCAGTTTTATCGCCAGATCTACTGGGTTCTGCTTGGGACCATCCTGGCGTTGGTCGTCAGCCGTTTTGACTACCATCTCATCCTGGAACAGACTCCGTGGCTTTACGTCCTGACTATCCTGGGGCTGGCTGCTCTCCTCGTTGTGGGACCCTCGATTGCCGGCGCCCGCCGGTGGGTGCCGATTGGCAAGTTGACTTTCCAGGTGTCAGAGTTGGCTAAATTGGTTATAATACTTACGGTGGCGACCTATTTCGCCGAGAGGCAGGGAAAATTCGTCACGTGGAAAGATTTTGCCCAATTGGGAGCCTTGGTAGGCTTGCCTGCGATCCTGGTGGCAATGGAGCCAGACCTCGGCACGGCATTGACTTTTTTCCCGATCGCTGCGGCGGGGTTCTTCCTCGCAGGCGTCAGGGCGCGGCAGGTCGCGGCCGTGGTTCTGCTCGGGGCCTTAATGCTGCCTGTAGGTTGGCATTTCCTGAAACCTTACCAGCGTGACCGGCTCACCAGCTACGTCCACCCCACCCAAGACACCCAAGGCTCGAGCTACCAAGGAACTCAGTCAAAGATTGCCATCGGTTCGGGAGGTTTTTGGGGAAAAGGGAGCGGCAATGGGACACAAAGTCGGCTCGGATTCGTTCCTGTTTCCCATGCTGACTTCATCTTTGCCGCCTTCGCGGAGGAACAGGGTTTCGCCGGCACGCTTATTGTACTGCTTCTTTACCTGGCCTTGCTCTTGCGACTCCTGGATGGGGCGCAATCGGCAGGCGACCGTGCCGGCGCGTTGTTGCTAGTAGGCTTTGCGGCGATCCTGTTTTTCCAGATCGCCGTCAACATTGGGATGATGATCGGCTTCTTTCCGATCACCGGGATTCCGCTGCCGCTGATGAGCCAGGGAGGTTCGGCGGTCATGTTCTTCTTCCTGGGTCTGGGTTTGGCGATGAGCGTCAACATGCGGCGATTCGTAAACTGAGCGGACCTGTCGAATGGATTCTTGGCAATGGCACCGCTTCGAAGCGGGCTGATTCTGTCGGATGGATTGAGTCGCGACGGTCTCCCAAGGCGGGAGGCGCGTTTGATACCACAGGAGTTTGAAGTTATCCGGCTGCACGAGCTACGTCCCAGTGGGGGCGGGGGTTCTCGGCCGGAAGGAACAGGTCGAGAGTTGATCTCCGTCGTTTGACGGATTGATCCTCCAGGCCGTTCCAAAAAAGGAGTTCCCATGTCCAAGGAGTTGTATATCTCATCGTCTCCTTACGAGACGAAGGTTGCAGTATTGGAAGACGACCAACTGGTCGAGGTGTACCACGAGCGCGATGTTGACGTGGGTCTGGTGGGTGGGATCTATAAAGGCCGGGTCAGCCGTGTGCTCCCGGGAATGCAATCGGCGTTCGTGAACATCGGACTGGAGCGCGACGCCTTCCTTTACGTCTCGGACTTCTACGAGGACGAAGAGGAATACGACAAGGTATTCACGGAAGCTGAAGCACGAGCCACGCGCTTCGTCGAGGGTCCGGCGGTGTCACCACCGGGAGCCCCGCCCGCCGAGTCCGCGGTTGAAGCGGCCGCAATCCCTCCAGCCGCGCCAGGGGAAGCTGCAACCGTCCCGGCGCCGCCCGCACCGTTTCTCGAGCCCGTGGCTCCACCAGCGGCCAGAGGGCCAGTGGCCGCGCCCCCTCCCTCACCGCAACCCCCAAAACCATCGGGCGAATCCAGCGAATTCCACCGCCAAGATCACCGCGGCCGGCGGCGACGCCGACACGGCCGCGACTTCGGCGAGCGCAAGTTCGCACCTAAGCCGGAGCCGCAAGAACGACCTGCGGATCGCCCCACCGTCGGAGTGCCCCAGAGCTTTGAGTTACTGCCCGGGGAGTCACTGGCAAAGTATCGTGGCGTTGCAGCGAGCGCTCCTCCTGATGAGACATCGGTCACCGAGACTCGTGAGGCCGGGCACGGGCCAGCTTCCTCCGACGGAGCGGAGGCGGCAACCGAGCTCGCAGCACCCTCCATTGAGATGGGTGAGCAGATTCCTCCGAGCGACGCGGGCGTTCCCACGGAGCCAGTTCCGATTCCTGTAGATGCACCCACAGAAAGCGCCTCCGCTGAAATTGTCCCGCCTTCCGAGCCGCAGCTCACTGCCGTGTCGGAACCAGTTGCGACGCAGCCGGCTGCCGAACCGCCGGTCGAGTACGAGGAGGCAACGGGGTCTGAGGTCGAAGCGACGCATGTCGGCGTGCGCCTTCCCACATTTCCCGCGATTCAGGAGGAACGTCCGGCTCCCGAAGCCGCGGAGTTCACTGAGGCCTCACATTCCTCGGAAGCTGGCGAAGTTCCTCCGCCCACAGAACAAATCAGTGCCGTTCCCGGCGAGCAAGTGCCGGGCCTTGGGCCAGAAACGCCGGCGCCCGCGCCCGAGACTGCTGGAGCGGAGACGGCCCCGAACGCACTCCCCCCTGAAGAAACCGCTGCGGAGGAAGCGGCCGTTCCCGCCGAAGGCGCTCTACAAGCTGAGGCAGGCGTCATGCCAGAAAGTGCGGGGTCGGCGACTGCGGTTGAAACCCCTGCCGAACCGACCGAGAAGAAGGTCACCGTGCGCGAGCCTTACCAGCGGCCACGGTTTGCTCCGCGGCAACGCCGAGGGCGGCGTGGGATGGGGCCTCGGACGCAGACCGAGCCACGGCAGGAATCTTCTCGCCCCGGAAACCAACCGCCCGTTCAGATCAGCGACCTGCTCAAGGAAGGCCAGGAGATCATCGTCCAGATTGCCAAGGAGCCGCTCGGGACCAAGGGAGCCCGCATCACCTCACACATCGCCCTTCCCGGCCGCTATCTGGTCTGCATGCCGACCATCAATCACATCGGTGTCTCGCGCAAGATCTCTTCCGAGGAAGAACGCCTGCGCCTGCGCAACATCATCCTGGAGAACAAAGGTTCGCTGACGGGCGGGTTCATCGTGCGGACCGCCGGCGGTGGTCGCTCCGAGGAGGAGTTCAAAGCCGACCTCAAGTTTCTTTCGACTCTCTGGACCGACATTCGAAACAAGGCCGAGCGGACCAAGGCTCCCACTCTCCTGCACCGCGACCTCGACTTGGTGCAACGTATCCTGCGCGACACGCTGTCGCCGGATTTCAAGACGGTTCGCGTGGACAACGAAGTCGAATACGAGCGCTGCGTGGAGTTCGTCGACCGCTGCCAGCCTTCGCTGGTGGGACACGTCAAGCTTTATACCAAGAACACGCCGATTTTCGAAGAGTTCGGCATCCAGGCGGAAATCGACAAGGCCCTCAAGCCCAAAGTGTGGCTGAAATCTGGCGGCTACATCGTCCTCAATCAGACCGAAGCGCTGGTCGCCATCGACGTGAATACCGGAAAGTTTGTGGGCAAGACCAACCGCCTGGAAGACACCATCGTCAAGACCAACGTTGATGCGGTCAACGAGATTGTCCGCCAGATCCGGCTGCGCGACCTGGGCGGAATTCTGGTGATCGATTTCATTGATATGGACGAGCGCCGTAACCGGCAGAAAGTTGTTCAAGCGCTGGAGGAGGCCCTGCGCCGCGACCGCGCACCCACCAAGGTCATCGCGTTTAATGACTTTGGCCTGGTGGCCATCACCCGCAAGCGGGTCAAGCAATCCCTCGAGCGCACGCTTTGCCAGCCGTGCTCTTATTGCTCCGGCTCCGGCTGGGTCAAATCGCTGACCAGCGTCTGTTTCGAGATCCTGGGCGAAGTCAAGAAAATGGCGAAAGACCTCGAGGGCGATACAATCACCCTGCGCGTCAGCCCCGAGGTGGCTCACGCCCTCAAGTCGCGCCAGGGCGCGCTGCTCTCCGAAATCGAAACCTTGACCCATAAAGACGTGATCATAAAGAGTGACCCCCTCGTGCATCAGGAAAGATTTGAGATCTATTAGACAAAAGTCAGATGCCAGGAGTCGGAATCAAGCGGAGGAATCGGCGAGAGGAACTGCTCTTCCTAACCAGGGCGGAGTTCTACTCATCCTGATCGGCTCCCTGACGCTGTCTGCGGAAGGGATTTACGCTTCGGACCGGGGCAGGTAACTACTCAACCTTTCGCGCCTTCGAGCCCACTATCGGCATTGCCGCTCTGAATCCCTCCCCATCCAGGAATGAACGTGGCTTCTGCCGCCTGCCGTCTGGAATCCATGTCACAATCGGGGCCGATGAAGGAAGCCTTGGAAGAAGGCATTGGCTTGTTCAACACCCAGAAGTATTTCGAAGCCCACGAAGCGCTCGAAGCGGTCTGGCTGAAAGCTGAAGGCGAAGAGAAAATCTTCCTGCATGGCCTTATCCAGGTCGCCGCAGCTTTCCACCACTACACGCGCAGCAATCCCGCCGGGTTTCGTTCGCTGCTCGAAAAAGGTTGGAGGAAGTTGGAAAGGTTTGGAGACGTCAAAGATGGGCTCAACCTCGCCAGCTTGCGCCAGCAACTCCAGCCCTGGCGGGACTTTCAGCGCGGTGCGTCGCCTTCACGAATCTCGGCCCCACTGCCGCTTCCCCGCATCGAGACTACTAAATCAGGCTAACCTCTCGCCTCAACCACGCACTAACTGGTGAAGATTCATTCAGAATTCAAAATTCACAATTCACAATTCACCATTCATCATTCTTCGACGATCAGCCTCCCCTTCATCTTGCCGTGCCCGAAACCGCAGAATTCCGAACACTGAAACGGGAAGGTTCCGGCCTTGTCAGCAGCGAACTCGATGGTCGCCGCGTCGCCCTTCTTCAGCTTCTGGTTGATGCCGAAGGCCTCTAGTTTGAACCCGTGGTCGCGATCGAGCGCGGTGATGACCAGCTTGACGCGCTCGCCTTTCTTGACCGTGATGGCGTTGGGATCAAACTGGTATTTCTTGGCCGTCATCTGAAACTCGTGCGCGCCACCCGCCACCGCGGGGTTCTGGGCCAGCGCCACCAGCGCCAGGCCAGCCAGGAGCGCGCAGGCGCTTGCATACCTCATCAATCGGATCATGGTTTCTCCTCGCCTCAATTGAGATATTGCTCCTCTTCGCGCGACCCTGGTCTACCATTTGAGCAGCGCCGCTTCGGCGGCCATGCCGGGCCCGAGCGCCACCATCACGCCCCAATCGCCCGGCTGAGGGTCACCCGTCCGCACAACTTCGTCGAGCACAAACATGACTGTCGCCGACGACATGTTCCCGTAGTTCCTGTAGATGTCCTTGGAAAAGCGCAGTTGCTCGTCGGTCAGGCCCAACTTCTCTTGCACGTTGTCGATCACCTTGCGGCCGCCGGGATGAGCGACCCAGAAGCGAATATCGGCTTGCGCCAGACCGTGACGTTCCAGCAAAGGACCGATCGCGCGCTCGATCATGGGCGCGGCGAGCTCGCGGATTTCGGCAGCGAGGATGATTCGCAGTTTTCCCTCGCGCTGCTCAAATCCAACTTTGTCAATTTGCTCCGGGTCGAGAAACGTCTGGAAATCCACCACCTCCGGAAAGCGCGCGCCCTTCAGAGGTTCAGTGCTCAAGAGGAATGCCGCCGCGCCGTCGG
>CAZTHM010000080.1:6677-11499 GCA_964613505.1 uncultured Acidobacteriota bacterium
CACCCGCTGGAGGGTGGGCATTGCCCCGGCGCAGCCCAGGCCTACCATCGGCGCCCGCTCGACATCCGACCGGAAATTCATGTGGCCAATTAGACGAGTTCCCAGGTCGGGACAAACGTAGCCCGTGCAGGTGCACACCGAGAAGAGATCGACATCGCGAGTCGACAGGTCGGCGGCTTCCAGGCATCGGCACGCGGCGCGGCAGCCAATCTCCATCGCGCCTTTCAGATAGCGCTGGTTTAACTGGTCGGGCGTCTCGTCGTTGCGGAAATTGCCCGGATCGATGTAGAAATAGCGATAGTCAATATCACTGTTCTTAAAGATCTCGAGGATGCGCTGGCTCTGGTACCCCGCCATCCGGTAAGCGTCCTCCTGCGTGAACCGGTTCGGAGGGTTCGCCGTGCCGATCGAGAGGATCCTGGGGTTCAGCATTTCTTCCGCCCCGTGAATTGAGTCAGCACCCTGACAATGATTGGACGCTACCAGTATCCCTCAGGATGCAAGCCGCGCATCAATGGCCTGCAAAGAGAATGTTAAAGGATGGTTTCCATTTGCGCACTGGGTCGATTAGAATCATCCTAGCGCCTGGCTGCGAAGGAGCCGCATATGGTGACGCAGGAGCAAGTCCTTGACACGCTGCGCAACTGCTTTGACCCGGAAATCCCCGTCAATGTTGTAGACCTCGGCCTCATCTACGACGTCGGGATCGACGAAGACCACGTGAACGTGGTGATGACCCTCACCGCGCGAGGCTGCCCCGCCCACACTTTTATCAGCGAAGACATCCGAACGCGCGTGGCAGCGATACCCGGCGTGAAGTCGGCCAACGTGCAAGTAGTGTGGGACCCGCCCTGGGATATCAGCCGCATGAGCGAAGCCGCCAAGAAACGCCTGGGACTGATGTAGCGCCGGAATTCAATGATTCAATGAATCAATGATTCAATGGATCAATCCGAGCGGTTCCTTGTGAACAATCCCCTGTAACCTATTTCACCCTCTCAACAGATTTCGGATCAGGAAGAACACGTTGGCGGGCCGTTCGGCGAGGCGGCGCATGAAGTAGGGATACCACTGACTTCCGTAGGGCACGTAGACGCGAACGCGATACCCCTGCCGCAGCAGCTCGCGCTGCAAGCGGCGGCGAATCCCATAAAGCATCTGAAACTCGAACCGATCCGCCGGTATCCCGTGGGCCGCCGCGAATTGGCGCGTGGCGGCAATCAGGCGCGGGTCGTGAGTGGCGATGGCGTGATAGTGGCCGCTCAACAGCAGTTTCTGCATCAGCTTGATATAGTTCCCGTCCACGTCCGCCTTGCGCGGGAACGCCACCTCAGGCGGCTCCTTGTAGGCGCCTTTGCAGAGCCGGATGCGGCTGCCGCGCTGGAGCAGTTCGTCGACGTCCTTCTCACTGCGATAGAGGTAGGACTGAATCACGATTCCGAGGACGTCGCTGGGCGCATTGGCGGCGCAAAAGACCCGCAACGTGGCATCCGTGTGGGCGGAGCTTTCCATATCGATGCGGACAAAATTGTGGTAGCGCGATGCGAGATCGACAAGAGATTTCACGTGCTGAAGCGCGGACGCCTCATCGATGGCCAACCCGAGTTGGGTGAGCTTGATGGAGATATGTGACGAGATGCCTTCGCTCGCCAAGCGGTCCAGCAGATTGAGGTAGACCTGGCAGGCTTCCTCCGCATGGCGCGCTTCGTGCACGCTCTCGCCGAGGTGATCGAGCGTGACGGCGAAGCCTTCCGCCGTCAACTGTCGAACCGCGCGAACGGCGTCTTCAATTTCCTCGCCCGCAATGAAACGCCTCGCCAGTTTCCGGCCTAAGGAAGAATGTGCCAGGAATTTCTTGGGAGTTTCGCGCTCGGACAGATACAGCAGGAAGGAACGGAGCATGAGGTCAGGTGTTAGGTGTTAGGTGTTAGGTGTTAGGTGTTAGGTTCCAGGTGTGGGGTTTCAGGAAAATCGCCTGTAATGACTGACTGGCGCCCAGCACCCGCCACCTGCCGTTCAGTGTTCGGTTTCCAGGAATCGTTCGGCGTCGATGGCGGCCATGCAGCCTGAACCTGCCGCCGTGACGGCCTGGCGATAGACCTTGTCCTGGACATCTCCCGCGGCAAACACGCCGGGAATGCTGGCCTTCGCGCCGTCGTGAGTCTTGAGGTAGCCCACGTCGTCCATCTCCAGTTGGCCCTGGAAGAGGCTGGTATTGGGCGTGTGGCCGATGCCGATGAAGACTCCGTCGCAGGCCTTCAGTGATTCCTCTCCGGTCTTGGTGTTCTTGAGTTTCACTCCCGTCACTTCGCCCTTGGCGGGGTCGAGCACATCGAGGACGACAGAGTTCCAGATGGGCTTGATCTTCTCGTTGCGCATCAGCCGGTCCTGCATGATTTTCGAGGCGCGCAGCTGGTCGCGGCGGTGGATCAAATTCACTTGCGTGGCATAGCGTGTCAAAAAGAGCGCTTCTTCCGCCGCCGTGTCGCCGCCGCCCACCACGGCGACTTCCTTGCCGCGGAAAAAATAGCCATCGCACGTGGCGCAGGTCGAGACGCCGTGGCCGAGCAGCTTGCGCTCTGATTCCAGTCCCAGGAGCCGCGCCGAAGCGCCCGAGGCAATAATCAGGGTCTTGGTCTCGAGGCGCGTCCCGCCCACTTCCAGCACAAACGGCCGGCTCGAAAGGTTGGCGCGCGTGACATTTCCCTCCAGGAACTCCGCGCCGAATTCCGTCGCCTGCTTCTGCATCATCTCGATCAGTTCGGGCCCCTGCACGCCCTTGGGAAAACCGGGATAATTCTCCACGAGAGTCGTCAGCGTGAGTTGTCCGCCCGCTTCAATGCCGCGAATAACCAGCGGCTGAAGATTGGCCCGAGCGGCATAAATGGCCGCCGTCAGCCCCGCGCAACCCGAACCGATAATGACAACATTCCTCATGCTTTCCGGTCCTCCGAAACCCGTTGCGAGCGAATCATCTTACTCGATGGCTGGGCAATCGTACAGCCACATCCCCCGCCGCTTCGCATCGGGGCGCCATGTTCCGATTGCGGCGCTGCAGCATTTGATGTTACAAACGATGTTTCTGTTCCTGACACAGATTTGATTTCGATTCTCAGCGCCTCGGCAGAGCCTGTGCATTAGTCTGCTGCGAGGCGGGTCAACACGCCGTCATGGATGCTGTCGTTCTGGAATCCGTCACCAAGCGGTTCAACTCCGTCACCGCGGTCAGCGGCCTCGACCTGCGCGTCCGGGAAGGCGCGCTCTTCGGACTGCTGGGGCCGAACGGCGCGGGAAAGACGACCTCGCTGCGCATGATCATGCGCGTATTGATCCCGGACGAAGGCTCGGTCCGAATTTTCGGCCAACCTTTGAGCGACCAGACCCAGGACCTGATCGGTTATCTTCCCGAAGAACGAGGGCTTTACACGCGCATGAAGGTGCGGGAAGTCCTGAGATTCCTGGCCGCGCTGAAGGGACTCTCCGAAGCGGAGGCCGATCGGCGCGCGCTGCAATGGCTGGAGCGCCTGGAACTGGGAAAATGGGCGGACAAGAAAATCAACGACCTCTCGAAAGGGATGCAGCAGAAAGTTCAGTTCATCGCCGCCGTCCTTCACCGCCCGCCGTTGCTCGTCCTGGACGAGCCCTTCACCGGCCTCGACCCGCTGAACGCCGCGATTCTCAAGGACATCATGCTGGAGCTGCGCGAGCAGGGTGCGACCATTATTCTTTCCACGCATCGCATGGAACAAGTCGAGATGATGTGCGATTCCATCTGCTTGATCCATCGGGGGCAGAAGGTCCTGGACGGGGAGCTGCAAGCGATCAAGCGTTCGTACGGAAAAAACACCTTGCGAATTCAATACTCCGGCGACGACGATTTCCTGAATCTTCCCGAACTCATCGAGAATACCAATCACTTTGGGGCAGTCGTGGACATCAAGCTTCGCCCGGGCGCGGACCCGCAGGAAATTCTGAAGGCTGCCGTCGCCCGAGGCGTTCGCATCACCCGCTTCGAACTGATGGAGCCGCCGTTGAACGATATCTTCATCGAAATGGTTTCCCGACCCGATGCGTAAAGTTTGGCTGGTGGTAAAACGGGAGTATCTGACGCGCGTGCGGACGAAGGGCTTCATCTTCGGCACGTTCGCCGTCCCGCTCATCATGCTGGCGATGATCATCATCCCGGCCTTGCTGGCATCGCGTCCGTCCAATCAGGCCAAAAAGCTGGCGGTGATCGACGCGACGGGCGAGCTGGGCGCGGTCTTGGCTCAAGTCCTCGACCAGAAACTTCCCAATGGTCAGCCGGCTTATCGCATCGTGCGGCAATTGGATCGCCCTTCCGAGCAGGACCAAAAGAAACTGCGCGAGGAGCTTCGCGCCCAGGTCAACCGGGAGGAACTGGATGGATTCCTGTTCATACCGGCCAGGATTCTCGACGGCGAGGCGGCCGTGCTCCACACCCGCAATCCCGGCGATTTCGGCGTCTCCGGCTCGATTCAGCGCGCCCTGGATGATGCGGCCACCGCACAGCGTCTGAAGGCGCGCGGTGTCGAAGTGAAAGACGTCCGGGCGCTGGTGGGCGGCGTCAAACTCACGCTGGTCAAGGTCACGGAAGAAGGTGAGGTCGTTGAGAAGGGGCAAACGATTATCCTGGCCATCGCTTTGATGTTCTTCCTCTACATGACTATTTTCGTGTACGGCCTGGCGACCATGCAATCGGTGCAGGAGGAAAAAAACACGCGCGTCGTCGAGATCCTGGTGTCATCGCTGCGGCCCACCCACTTGCTCTGGGGGAAACTGCTGGGAGTGGGCGCGGTCGGCT
>CAZTHM010000081.1:0-11481 GCA_964613505.1 uncultured Acidobacteriota bacterium
GGAAGTACAAGGCGCTTGAGATCGTCGGGGATGCAGTAGTTGCGCCCTTCGAGCACGGCCAGCGCCTGCGCGGCCCGGTAAAGCGACATGGACCCGCGCGGGCTTACGCCCAGGCTGAGGAATTCGTGCTGGCGGGTCTTTTCGACAATCGCCAGGGTGTAGTTGACGAGTTGTTCGTCCACGGCGACAGCGCGCACGGCCTTCTGGACTTCTACCACTTCTTCCGCTGTCATCACCGGTTCGATATTGGCCAAGGGTTCCGAGTCCGCGAAATTACGCAGGATTTCCCTTTCGCTCGCGGCCGCAGGGTAGCCCATCTTCAGGCGCATCAAGAAGCGGTCGAGCTGCGACTCCGGCAGCGGGTATGTCCCATGATGCTCGATGGGGTTTTGCGTGGCCATCACCATGAAAGGCTGCGGCAGGGGATAGGTGTGATTGTCGGCCGTCACCTGGTATTCGTTCATGGCTTCGAGCAGGGCGCTCTGCGTCTTAGGCGTGGTGCGGTTGATTTCATCGGCGAGCACGATGTTGGCGAAGATCGGCCCGGGGCGAAACTCAAAGTGTTGCGACTGTTGGGTGAAAATGCTGACGCCGATGACGTCGGAAGGCAGCATGTCGGAGGTGAATTGAACCCGCTGGAAGACGCAATTGAAGGAGCGGGCGAGAGAGTGCGCCAGCGTCGTCTTGCCGACGCCCGGAACATCCTCGATCAGCAGGTGACCGCGGGCGAACAAGGTGACCAGCGCAAGCTGGATCACGTCGTCCTTGCCGCGAATGACGGTCTGAATGGCGCGCTGGAGCCGCGCCAGAAGGTCGGTGGAAACGGGCGCCTGATTGTTGACGTCGGCTTTTTGCATTATACGCGCTGAGCAGCGTCCTGCGACGATCCCGGAAAACTGTCATCCTGAGCCAGCCTGCGCCCGCCTGCCGTCGGGCAGGGCAGGCAGGCGCAGCAAAGGATCCGCAGCTTGCGCTTCTTGGGAGAAATGCAGATGCTCCGCTGCGCTCAGCATGACAACTCGCTTCCTCACTCGTCGGCTAGACCTGACCGCCGGAATTTGGTATCTTGAAAAGTCGCTGGGCGGTTAACTCAGCGGTAGAGTGCTATCCTCACACGGTAGAAGTCACAGGTTCGAATCCTGTACCGCCCACCATCTCCGCGTTGTTCCAGCCCGGCCGCCCATTTTAGCGGAAAGTCCTTACCCTGACCACGGTTTTTCCGGGCGCCGGAAAGGGGGTTCCGTTGCTACCTCGCGTCAGGAAAGAACAGCGGGAAGGGTCGGAGCGGTTGCCGAGAGGGCAGACCCGCGTTAGCGGGCTGTGATGCGCAGCGTGTGGCGGCCCGAGCCGATGACGAGCGCGTCGCCGCTGGAAGAGGGATTTTGCACTTTGCCGTCGAGGGTCGCCGTCACTTCACGCGATGGGAGGGGAAGGAAGTCGCTCGGAAAGGCTCCAACTTTTGCCGGGCCGGTCAGCTTGCCTTGGCGCTCAAGCGAGGCCTCGAATTCATCGGCATCCTGCTTCGACCGCTGGGCCTCCTGATCGTATAGGTCGTAGAAATACAAATAGGAAGTGTAGGGCGAATAAGAGTAAGGGGCTCTGTAATTGAACCCCTGCCAACCATAAGATTGCGCGAAATAGGGTGAGTAGCTAAAGCCAGATCCAAAACCGTACCTCTGCCCAGGATAGGATCTTCGGAAGTTGGGCGAAGTCAGGTGGCCACCACGATGATCGCGGCGACCGGCATGATCTCCGTTGAAGCGGAGACCGGGAATCGCTTTGCCCGAGGCACTCACACCACTCTGTGCCCACACACTGCTCGAGATAAAAATCAGAGTCGAAATTACAGCGACTGTCTGCCGGATCGTCACGCGAACACCCCCATCCTTTTCCGATCTTAATCCGGGCCGTCCCGTTCTGCAAGGCCGATTCACCGAAACAGCCGGGTCACGCAAAGCCGCTTTCTCCGTCGTGTGCTAGTATCTTTTGTTTGCGCTAGGACGCTGCTGTCCATGGTTACGAGGTTAGCGTGCTGAAAATCGGAATTGTCGGTCTTGATCAAGTCGGGAAGACCACGCTGTTTCGCATCCTGACACACTCGCACGGGACGGGGCTCGGATCGGGGAAACCGGAGGCTCACGTTGGAGTTGTTCATGTGCCGGACGTGCGTCTTGAACGCCTTGCGGAGATCTATCAGCCCAAGAAAACTGTTCATGCCAGTGTCGAGTACGTGGACACACCGGGAAGCGTGATCGAGCTGGCGCGCAGTGGCTTGCAGGCGGCCAGCCTCAAGGAGATGGATGCCCTGGCGCACGTTGTGCGAGTCTTTGAAGACTCGGCGGTCCCCCCGCCGGAAGGCGGGGTCGATCCCCGGCGCGACATCGAAAGCGTGGAACTGGAATTGATCCTTTCCGACCTCGCTATCGTCGAGAAGCGGCTCGAACGTTTGGAGAAAGACATCAAGAAGCAGAAGAATCCGGTGCTGGAAAAGGAGTATAACGCGCTCGAGAACTGCAAGACCGCGCTCGAGAAGCAAACGCCGCTGCGCGAATTGCCCCTCGCGTCCGAGGAAGAGCGGGCGGTTCGTGGGTTCACTTTCCTGACAATCAAGCCCATGTTGTACGTGTTGAACCTGGGCGAGAAGGACGCGGCGCGCGCCAACGTCGCCGAACAATTCGCCGCGGAGGCGGGGCTGAAACAGCGGCCCCGGACCGAGGTGACGGCGGTCTGCGGCAGAGTAGAGGCCGAGCTGGCCGATCTGAGCGACGCGGACGCGGCCGAGTTTATGGCCAGCTATGGTCTTGCGGAGTCGGCCGTGGCGCGCCTGATTCGTTCCAGCTACCATTTGCTGGGACTGATCTCTTTCTTCACGGTGGGCGAGGACGAATGCCGCGCCTGGACGATCCGCGCCGGAGCGACCGCCCTCGAGGCCGCTGGGGAAATTCATACCGACCTGCAAAAGGGATTTATCCGCGCCGAGGTGGTGAAGTGCGATGACCTCCTATCGGCGGGGAGCCTCGCCGAAGCCCGCAATCGCGGCTGGCTGAAATTGGAAGGCAAGGAATACGTCGTGCACGATGGCGAGGTCGTGCATATCCGGCATTCGGGATGAGACAGCTATTAGCCGTCAGCCATCAGCGGTCAGCAAGCGCGGGGCGCCACAAAACCGGGGTCCGGCACGGCTGTCGCACACCGCAGCTTGAGGTTGAGTTTCTGAGGGCTGAAAGCTGATAGCTGACCCCTTTATTCTGACTTCTGAATTCATGACTTATTTGTGGATCAGTCTTGCTCTCGGAATCGTGGCCGGCCTCGCCAACCTGTTTGGCGGCGCGATTGTCTCGGCTCGGCCCTGGAGCCGCACGTTCCTGACCTACTTCATCGCACTGGGCTCCGGGTTCATGCTGGCGACGGCGCTCACGGAGATGGTGCCGGAAAGCCTCCATCAGGCTCCCGCCGAGGGCCCGATTCTCATCCTGCTCGGTTATTTCATTGTGCATTTCTTCGAACATTCGTGGCCGGCCCACTTCCATTTCGGCGAGGAAACCCACGCCGACGAATTCCTGAACCCCTCGGTGGCCTACACGGCCCTCGGCGGATTGACTATCCATACATTTTTCGACGGCGTCGCCCTTGCCAGCGGGTTCCTGATTTCCAATTGGCTGGGGATGGTAATTTTCGGCGCGGTCATCCTCCACAATATTCCCGAGGGTTTCACCATCGCGTCCGTGATGTCGGCGGCGGGCAAGAGCCGGAACTCCGGCCTTTGGGCAGCGGCGACGTTAGGCATTTCGAGGATGCTGGGAATCCTGGCAATGGCGCTCGCGCAAAGATACGTGAGTTATGGATTGGCACTCTCGGCGGGAGTCACGCTCTACGTCGCAGCCTCGGACCTCATTCCGGAGGTCAATAAAAACCCTGGGCCCAAGATCGCTTTGACTGTAGCGGCGGGCGTGGCGCTCGTCATCCTTTTGCGGATGTTTTTCTTCGGATACCTCGCGCCGTGAAGGGCGGGAAATAAAAGGGCAAAAGGCAAAAGCGCTTCCGAAGATGCGACCAACGGCTAACCACTGACAACTGACTACTACTGACAACTGACCACTGACAGCTGCCCTCAAATGTATTCCGAAAAAGTCCTCGACCACTTTCATAACCCTCGCCATGTTGGGGAGATTACCCGGCCAACGGCAATGGTCGAGGTCACGAACCCCGTGTGTGGCGATGTGCTGAAACTGTGGGTCGTCGTGGAAAGCGGTAAGATTACCGAGGCCAAGTTTAAAGCCGCGGGTTGCGTACCCGCCGTGGCTTGTGGCTCCTGGCTGACGGAGTGGCTTACGGGCAAGCCGCTCGCTGGTCTTCCTTATCTCACGCCGGACCAGATCGAATCTGCCCTCGACGGATTGCCGGAGGCATCGAGACACGCTGCCGTCTTAGCCTCCGACGCCCTGCGGCAATTGACTGCCAGTTGGTCTGCTTAGTTAGGGAGCGACTTTCCCAGGCTGAGGAAGCTCCGCAGGGCTGCCGCGCCCCAGCGGGCGATGACCCTTCGCCACAGACGGCTTCCTTTGCCCTGGTGGTTTTCCGGTTCCACCGGGCCTGGGCTGTTGGAAACCAGCGCGTCCTCGCCGTCCCGATTCAGGGAGGCCAGCAAGCGGTAGCCGCGTTTGGGCAGGGTCTCGATGTTGCGAGGATGCTCGGCGGAATCTCCCATCGCCCGGCGAATCTTGTTGATGGCTTTGTTAAGCCCTTGGTCGAAATCAACGAACGTGTCGTCGGGCCAAAGGCGGTGGCGCAGCTCGTCCCGGGTAACGACGTCGCCGGCGTGCTCTACCAGCATCGTCAGGACCCGGAGAGGCTGTTCCTGCAGCCTGATGCACTGACCGTCTCTGCGAATCTCACCGGCTTTGAGATCAACCTCGAAGGTTGCAGAGCGAAACAGGCGTGAACTGGTCGTTGGGGGCAGCATGGGGTCGGCACCCCCTAACTGCTGGAATCAGCGTACACGCATGTAATAGCAAGTCAAGAGCCATTTTATTTGATGTACTATTTGTCCCATTCGTCTTTGACAGTTGTTGCACTAGAAGCGCGTAGCGCCCCATCCCCAGCGTGTGCCTGGTTGCTTGCCCTAACCAGCGCAAGAAATCCTCGACAGGACGTGCAATGAAAAGGCGTCATCAGAGAATGCCCGCTGCCTGACCCCTCGCCTTTGAGATTGCAGGGAAGGAAAAATCCATAAGAAAGGAAGGCTCTGTCCATTGACGCGCGCTCGAGCAAGCTCTACGGTCGCGCCAGGCAGAACGCATGGAGGTGAGTGCCGGGGGGCCGCAGCATGGTCGGCACGGCCCTCCCGGCAAGGGTACCCCTCACCTCCACCGCTCGCTGAGGGATAGAGATCTCACGGTGTTGGGAAAAACGAGCCCTAACCGTTACGTCGGCCTTCACATCAACCGGCCCCGCGGCGCGCCCTCGCCCCCGCGGCCCAACCGAGAAAGAAGGGAGAAACCTCATGAAAAGAAGCCCATGGATTCTTCTAACAGTCCTGTTATTTGGAACTCTTAGGGTTCCCACGCTCGCCCAAGGAGGCGAGATCTACCATTCAAGCGGGCAGAATGCCCTGGTCTATTTTGCGGGTATGGATCCGGGTAGTTCTGATTGCATTTGGCTGGAGGCGATTGTCGGAGCCAACAGCGGCAAATACCAGTCACCTCCTGGAAAGGGAACTTCCGGCACGGAGGCATGGGCATATGTGTACATGGGTAACGACTGCACTGGCGCGCGCAGGGTCCGTTTCAGCGGTTACGTGCCTGTGCCGGACCAAGCCTTCAAGGTGACGTCCACATCGGCAAGGCTCACGACCACGATTGATATCTGGGAGTATGACCCGGACACCGGGGAGTATAGCGGCCTCTCTTTCCCGGTAAACATAGACGTGACCTGGACAGGGTCCAAGCCTGCAGTCCGGCAGAGCGATCACGAACATATCAACTCCAAAGGCTTTACCCTCAACTACCGTTGGACCGGGTTGTACCAACTGGCCGATGCCTCAGGAACCGTCTCCGACGGGACAACGAACTACGCGTCGCCCGGGACGATCTATAACGCCAACTTTGGTTCGGGCCGAACCATGCTGGTGCGCGTCGAGTAAGAGGGTATGGGCGGCTTTGCGCCGCACCAAAGGCCCTTACCGGAAGCCGTCGCGGGCGGAGCGTAGCTGCTCCGCCGCGGATTATTGGCAGAGGGTCGGGAGCAGGTTGCCACGGTCAGTCCGTCAGCAGACGGACTGACCGTGGGCTCCTTCCCTCACCCCTCCCCGACGAGTCGGGGCCTCCCTCTCCCGCGGGGAGAAGGGCAGGGATGAGAGGGATAAGACGCGGAGCTAGGTAACAAATCTGCGCGACATACTACAAGGAGGAACGTATGAGTCAATGGCACAAAGCAATAGTGATCGCACTCGTCTTCTGTATTGGGATCTTGCCGGTGAGCGATTTCGCCGCCTTTGCGGCTGACACGCCGGCTGGGCCTGATCAGGTGAAGCAACAGATCGGCCAGCTCGGCGTGGGCGCCAACCTGAAAGTGCAGCTTGCCGACGGGAAGAAGTTGAAGGGGTCGGTGGTGTCTCTGGGCGAAGATGGCTTCGACCTGAAAACCAAGTCCGATGCTCCCCGTCACATTGCCTACAACAATGTGAACGAGGTCAAGCTGGCCAAGCTCACGTACCGGGCGAAGGGCGCCACAGACGCGATTGAAGCGCGACGCGTGGTGCTGGGCCTGGGGGTGGGCCGTCACATCCAGGTCAAGACCACAGCGGGCCAAGAATACCACGGGAACATTCAGGTGATCGATTCTGACTCGTTCACGATGCTGCCCGATCATCAAACGGCGGCCGTCCAGATCGCGTTCACAGAGGTGCAATACGTCGAGCAAAATATGAGCACGGGGGCGAAAGTGGCCCTCGGCGTCTGTATCCTGGTAGCGGTTGTAGTGATTGTATGGGCAGCAGCCGGGGCGCCCAGGTAGGTTTCTCCAGTTGCTTGAATTGGCGAAGCACACAGGTAAGCGCACTGTCGGTTGAAGCTATCGGAGCGGTGCACAGTGAGCGGGTAGGCACGGTCAGCGTTTTTCTGACCGTGAGTTGTTCCCTCGATGACAATACCGCAGTTAGTTCAAACCACGAATTAACCGTGGCAGCCAATTTCGCATGACATACCACGAGGTGGAACGTATGAGGCAATGGCAGAAAGCAATCGTGATCGCACTCGTTTTTTGTATCGGGATCTTGCCGGTGAGCGATGTCGCCGCGCTGGCAGCTGACACGCCGGCCGGGCCCGAACAGGTGAAGCAACAGGTGGACGAGTTCGGGGTGGGCGCGAACCTGAAAGTGCAGCTTGCGGACGGCAAGAAACTGAAAGGCTTGGTGGTGTCTTTGGGGGAGGACGGCTTCGCGCTGAAAGGCAAATCCGCCGATGCTCCCCGTCACATCGCCTACAACAACGTGAACGAGGTCAAGCTGGCCAAGCTCAAGTACCGGGCGAAGGGCACACCCGACGCGGTTGAGGCGCGACGCGTGGTGTTGGGCTTGGGAGTCGGCCATCACATCCAGGTGAAGGCCACGGCGGGCAAGGAATATCACGGGAACATTCAGGCGATCGAGTCTGACCTGTTCACGCTGCTGCCCGATCATCAAACTGCGCCCGTCCAGATCGCGTTCGCAGAGGTGCAGTACGTCGAGCAGAACCTCAGCAATGGCGCCTGGATCGCCATTGCTGTGGGCGTGGCAGCGGGGGTAGTTGTTGCCATCTTAGTGCTTGTAAGCCTAAGCAATCAGTGAGCATTGGGCAACGGTTCAAACCACCAGGACGACCGGGTTACGCGGCCCGCGACCGTCACGGGCAGTTGGTTTGCGACGCTCTCTGGCACACCCGAAGTGTGGCCGCACGCGCCATTGACCATCCCGCGCGGCTGGCCCGCGTGTCGTTTCATCCCGGTCCTGCGGTGGATTGCGGGAGGTGGAGGGAAGCTGCGATGGCGAAAGCGATTCTGTCGGTGTTGGCACTGTTGTTATTTCCGGTCGCGGCCGCAGCACAACCGTCCGGGAATTACGGTTATGTATTTGGAGGGCCGGTGGTCGTGCCTCGGAGCGCCTTCACCCGCTGGGACGGAACCTTCGTCCATGTGGGAGGAGGCGGCGAGGGCCGGCTGACAAGCAAGTTCGGCTTGGGCGGCGAAGTGGGAGTGCTCAAGCCGGTAACGAATCGAGACGCCGTAACGACCGGCCTGGCCTCGGTGACGCCCGCCTACCATTTCATCTCAAGGGATTCGGACCGCAAAATCGATCCCTTCGTGGAAGGCGGGCTCTCCTTACTTTTCGGCCGAGGTTCGGGAGCCGCCGTCCATTACGGCGGCGGATTGAATTACTGGGTCCACCGCCGCATCGGCCTGCGCCTGGAATTCCGCCATCACCCCTGGTCTCCCGAGACGGGAGAGGCTATCCACCTTGTCGGATTTCGCATCGGTCTCGCGTTCCGGTAATTCCCCCGCATCACTAGGCGGGGCAGTTCTTGACTCGGAGGTTCTACGATGCGCGACATCATCTGCCTCATTCTGGCTACGATCGTTTTCGGCACGACAACGCTGCAAGCGAGAGTGGGTGCTTCCGATGTGGTTCCCTCGGGGCGAGCGGGCTCCCAAGCGAAGGCAACCCTCAAAGAGCAGGTCAGTCAGATTCCAGCCGGCTCCCAGGTAGAAGTTCGTCTGCTCAACAAGGAGCGGTTTCGGGGCCGACTGGGCGAGGTTTCCGATGAAGGCTTCACTGTACAGGTTGCCACGGGGAACCGGATCGAGACGCGCAAAGTGGCCTTTTCTGATGCGAAGTCAGTTAAGGCAATCGAGAGGGGCAAGAAAAGAAATATCCTCCTCGGAGCGGGGGTCACGTTCGTGCTCCTCTTCGTCTTGGCCGTCACTATCGGACACCTCGGGCGCGAGGATTAGCGAGAGGGCAAGGCTTCGGAGCCGCCCAGAAGCGTGAGCACCCTGCCGGGCGATACGACGCTGCTCGAGGGGCAGTCGCCGCGCTCGCCCCTGGAGGGCCATGTGCTAAGGGAAGTACTGTCGGTCTTTTTGGCGGCGACGCTTTGGCTTGATGGTGGATTGTCCGCGAAGGCAGAGACCGATAAGAGCCTCGCCGCTCCGCGCGGGAGTGCCTCGCAGAAGCCGTCCCTCAAAGAGCAAATCCTTCAAATTCCGGCGGCAGCTCAAGTCGAAGTCCGCCTGCTCAACAAGGAGCGATTCCGCGGCCGGCTGGGCGAGGTCTCCGACGACGGCTTCGTCGTACAGATTGCCCGGGGGAATCGGATCGAGACTCGCGTGGTGGCTTTTGGTGATGTAAAGTCTCTCAAGCAGATTCGTAACCAACACACGTTCCAACACATATTCATCGGCGTCGCGATGACCGTGGGACTCCTCCTGGCAGTGGGTTTCGCCATTGACGCCGCTCGGGGCGGCGACTGAGCAGAGGCCGCACCCCTTGGCGGAAGCCTCATACGTTGGGACCTGCCTCGCCGGCTGTCGGTTAAAGGCTGCTATGTCACCCTAACCCTTGAGGGACGCCCGGGAGACGTCTTGGGCCCCCTTCCATCTCATTGATTCCCCAACAGATACCTTCATGGGCCGGTGGCACTGGACTTGCCCTGAAGTGACTGCGCGAGGCGCCGGATTCACACTTATTGGTGAACCCTGGCGGGAGAAAAATGAACACGGTTCTCAGATCGAATTCGGCTGGCGAACAGGTTGCGGAA
Organism: uncultured Acidobacteriota bacterium; assembly: GCA_964613505.1. Taxonomy (GTDB): domain Bacteria; phylum Acidobacteriota; class Terriglobia; order UBA7540; family UBA7540; genus CAZTHM01. The sequence goes on from CAZTHM010000081.1 coordinate 9,792, forward strand.
GCCGTCCTTGCTGCGGCGCTGGCACTGCCTCTGATCTTCGCTGCGGCGGAGCTGCGGGATTCACGGCTGCTCCGCGACGCGGCACCCGCCAGCCGACGGGCCGAATCGTCTCCGGCGCTCCATTCCACCCGGCAGCCCAAGTTAACGGTTGCCTCATCCCCGCCGATACTTGCCCGCCGCAACAGACACGGACTGAGAGCGGCGGGCGAATCCAGGGCAGAGGCCGGCAACAGGGAGATCCCGAATACCCAAGAGTCAGTCAAGGGAACCGACCCGGTGCCTGGGAATGGTGCAAAGGCGCGTGCTTCTGACCTTGAGGATGCGGCGGAGCAGCACGTGATCGGAGACGGGGCACGATAGGGCGGTCAGGGTGAGTGATCGGAGCCGTCGTCGCTCCCCTCGCCCGCCACTCGCCGGTAGGTTTCCGGTTCATCTACGTCCAACAAAACGCTGGCGTCCTCGACTTCGATCGTTTGAGTTGCCGCGCGGTACTTGCGGATGATGGTGTTGGCCCCGGCCTCGGAGCCGAGGCTCAGCAGTTCAGGAAAGACTGCAGCCGAGATCACCACCGGGTGGCCGCGCTCGCCTTGATGGGTGGGAATGACTACGGGGGAATGGGATTGCCCGAACGACTCGACGAGTTTTTGTACGGTGGTTGCAGAGACCGCCGGGTGATCGACCAGGCAGAGGACTACGGCTTCGAGGGCGGGGCTTTCCAGCGCGCGCAAACCGGCTTGCAGCGATGAGGTCTGGCCGCGTCGGTACTCAGAATTGACGACGACTTCGACGCTCTCGAGATCCGTCGCCTTCTGGATTTCTTCCGCGTGGTGCCCCAGTACGGCGGCGATGCGCTCGATGCCCGCATCGCGCAACGTCAGGATAATGTTCTCCAGAAAGGTCTTTCCTTGATAGGTAAGCAGCGCCTTGTCGAGCCCCATGCGGCTCGACTCACCCGCAGCGAGGATAAGTCCAGCGATCATTAGAAAAGGGCTCTCAAACGGCGGGCTTCCTATTTCAATAATGCTCTCAACAGTCAGCTTACAGCATTCACAATTCACTATTCTGACTTCTGGCTCCTGACTTCTGTCTTCTGCTTTGCGTACGCCAGGGACGGCACGGACGGGACGGCACTCCTCCGCACGGCGATCATCTCGGCCACAATTGCGACGGCAATCTCCTCCGGAGTCAGCGCGCCGATGTCGAGTCCGACGGGCGAATGCACGCGTTCGATTTTTTCCGCCGGCACGCCCTCGCTCTCCAGCACTTTGGCGATTTCGATGAACTTGCGCTTCGAGCCGATCATGCCGATGTAGCGCGCGGGGGTCGAGAGCGCCCAGCGCAGGCACGTGAGGTCGCCCTTGTGTCCGCGCGTCACCAGTACCAGATAAGAGAAATCGTTAATCTTGAGTCTGGGGAGGATCTCTTCCCAAGGGCCGGCGTGGGTTTCGGAAGCCTCGGGGAACCTTTCTTTGTTGGCGAATGCGGCCCGGTCGTCGATCACCACGGTTTCGAAGCCCGCGACGCTGGCGACTTTGGAAACGTAAAGCGAGACGTGCCCGCCGCCGAAGAGGTAGGCCGTGGGCGTGGCGAGAATCGGCTCGACGAAAATATCGAGCGAGCCGCCACAGATCAGGCCGTTGTCATACTCCGGCTGACTGTTGAGATTGAAGTGCAGCCGGCGCGGCTTCTC
>CAZTHM010000082.1:0-11397 GCA_964613505.1 uncultured Acidobacteriota bacterium
CGCGCGGGTGTGGGTGATGAGCCTTTCCGACCGCAAGCCGCAGCAGGTAACCAAGCAAGACTTGGATATCACCGGCCTGGCCTGGTCACCCGACGGCAGTGAACTTGCCTTGCTGGCTGCCGCGACACCGCGCGCCGACGATCGCTACTGGCATACGAAGCTGATCGTGGTTCGCAGGCAAACCGGCGAAATCGTTCGCACGCTCAGCGAACACGCGGGGAGCGAGGTGAAGTGGTCGCCGGATGGCAGCACTCTGGCTTTCCAGGAATTCACGCCCGCGCTCATCGCGACGTGGCTCGCCGTGGTACCCGCAGCGGGAGGCCCGGCGCGTTACTTGCTGAAGGACTATCCGGGCACGGTCCGCCGGTACGAGTGGGAGCCGGATTCCAAGCATTTGGTCGCCGAGGTCAACGAGCGTACTCGTGACAAGTTCATTCGAATCGACGTTGCGAGCGGGGCAACGACTCAGCTCCCGGCGGAAACAATTCTTCCAGGTCCGGAATTTAGCATCAGCGCCGATGGACGAACGATTGCTTACGAGCTCCAGGCTCCGGATATGCCTTCAGAGGTTTGGGCTTACAGAGTGGGAGAGTCCCCGAGGCGGCTCACTCACCTGCACCCGCAGGCTGCTTCATGGCGTTTGGGAGAGGTCAGGGAGGTCAGCTGGAAGAACAGGAAAGATGGCCAGACGTTATACGGTGTTCTGGTCACGCCGTCCGACTACAAGGCCGGGCAAACCTACCCGACCATCGTGGAAGTGCACGGCGGGCCGCAGTGGGCGTGGTGGAGCGGCTGGCTGGGTTCGTGGCACGAATGGGCGCAACTGCTGGCGTCGCGTGGCTACGTCGTATTTCTGCCCAATCCTCGCGGCTCGACGGGCCAGGGCTGGGTATTCGCCGAAGCCAACCGCGACGACTGGGGCGGAGGCGATTTCCAGGACATCATGGATGGCGTCGATTATCTCATCGAGCAGAAGATCGCCGATCCCAACCGCCTGGGCATTGGAGGTTGGAGCTATGGCGGCTTCATGACCTCATGGGCCGTCACGCAGACCCGACGTTTCAAGGCGGCGGTTGTGGGAGCCGCGGTTACAAACCTTTTTAGCTTCAATGGCACTACCGACATCACACCGAGTTTTCTGCGCAACTATTTCATCGACCTCCCGTTCTACCGGCGCCCGGCGTATGACAGCCACTCGGCCATGACGTACCTGAAGAGGTGCAAAACGCCTTCACTCGTCCTACATGGCGAAGTGGACGAGCGCGTGCCGGTGACCCAGGGGTGGGAGTTCTACAACGACCTCAAGATGTTGGGCGTGCCGACGGAAATGGCGGTTTACCCACGCGAGCACCACGGCTTCAAGGAACGCGCGCACCAGATTGATTTGCTGACGCGTGTCCTCGCGTGGTACGACAAGTATTTGAAGAATTGATCCATTGGTTCATCGGATCATTGATTCATTGAAGAAAAGAGCGAGTGAGGACTACAGGAGTTGATTGCCAGAATACGGCTTGCGAATCTCAGTGATTTTGCACTGGAAGAATGCAAGAGTGATTCAGTGACCCGATGAATCACTGAATCAATTCCACTGCGCCATCGCGTGCATTGACGACAGACCGTCGGAAGGACGCGCCGGATTTTCAGGTCACCCGGCAGAGCTTCGGCGGAGGAATTGGCGGAGAGGGTGGGATTCGAACCCACGTGCCCGCTTTTGGCAGGCAAGACGCTTTCGAGGCGCCCCCGTTATGACCGCTTCGGTACCTCTCCGACCTTCGATTGAATCATTGATCCATTGAGTCATTGACTCATTCCCGCCGGAGGAAGGAATCTGCGACGTATCTTCCCTGAAGCCACGCCCAGAAATGAATCAATGAACAAATGATTCAATGGATCAATCTCTTCCGCTTCCTCCGGAAGAATTCGCGCAGGAGTCTTGCGCAATCCTCGGCCATCACCCCGCTGCTGATTTCAACTTGGTGATTGAGCTTGGGGTGGTTAAGGACCGTGAGGGCGGAGCCGCTCGCGCCTGCCTTGGGATCAAATGCGCCGAACACCACGCGCGACAGGCGAGCCTGCGTAATGGCTCCCGCGCACATCACGCAAGGTTCAATTGTAACATACAGCGTACAACCCGTCAGGCGGTAGTTGCCGAGCTTGCGCGCCGCCCGGCGCAAGGCGAGTACCTCGGCATGCGCTGACGGGTCCTTGAGGTGGACGGGCCGATTGTGCGCGCGCGCCAGAACCAGTCCCTCGTGCACGACCACTGCGCCCACAGGGACTTCGTCCTCCTCGAAACCGCGTTTCGCCTCGCGTAAGGCACGTCGCATGAAATGTTCATCCTGGGCGGTCATATCGGTAGCCTTCCGCGCGGTGTGCATACGCGCATCCTAGCACGGCATCGGATTTCCGGCATGTCCATTGGGACCTGTCGTCGCAAGGCCGACGCATGGGCGGCCTCGGCCGGAGCGGGCATTGCACTGGCGCAAATCAGTCGGTATAGTTAAGCAGTTCCAGGAAGAGAACATCTTCTTTGAGGAGAATTCATTCCCATGAGCACTATCAATCGAAGAGATTTCATGCGCAAGAGCGCCGCGGGTCTGGCCTCGATCCCGGCGTTAGCAACGCTCGGCTGTTCGACGACGCCCGAACCCGCCCCCGCGCCGCCCCAACCTTCGGGCCCGCCCTTGGGTATCCCGGTCGGCGTGCAGCTTTACACTCTCCGGGACACCATCGCCAAGGATTTCGAAGGCGTGATCAAGCAGGTTGCCGCCATCGGCTACAAGCACGTCGAGGTTTACGATTTCTACGGCAAGTCCGCGGCCGATGTTAAGAAGATTCTGGATGACAACGGCCTGAAAGCTCCCAGCGGCCACTGGCTAATGGCCAGGCTCCGGAAGAGTGTGGACAAGTGTATCGAGGATGCCCAAGGAATCGGCTGTGAGTACCTGGTCATGCCGATCCTCGACAAGCCGGAGCGCAAGACCCTCGATCAATACAAGCGCCACGTGGAGTTCTTCAACAAAGCCGGAGAGAAGTGCAAGAAGGCCGGCATCACGTTCGCCTATCACAACCACAACTTCGAGTTCCAGAAGTTCGGAGACACAACGGCATTCGACTTCCTTCTGAAGTCGCTGGATCCCGAGCTGGTGAAGATTGAAATGGACTGCTTCTGGGTCACGCACGCCGGCCATGATCCGGTCGCCTTCATGGAGAGTAATCCGGGGCGTTTCCCCTTGTTGCATATCAAAGACATGAAGGCGGGTCACGAGCCGGGGACCGAACTCGACGACGAAATGAAGGGCCTGTTCGCCGAGGTGGGCAGTGGCACCATCGATTGGAAGCGGATCTTCGCCGCTGCCCCGAAAGGTGGCTTGAAGTACTACTACGTTGAACAGGACTTCTGCGCGCGGCCGCCGATCGAAAGCATCAAGATGAGCTTCGATTACCTGAAACAGTTGAGCGTTTAGACTGCAAAGAAGGAGTCAGAAGTCAGAAGAGAGGAGTCAGGAGACGGAACTCTGAAGTCGCGTCCGGACGACTGGAAGTCGAAGGCATTCAGGGCGGGGAGTCCACCCCGCCCTTGCCTTTTGGCCCATGATATCGTCGCACTCCCGCGCGAGTGCAGGCTCTCTGCTGAGACAGACTGGCGATCGACAGATCTTGATCCCCGGTTTCTGAGGGGGGAGAATTCCGACCGCTATTTCGAGCCTTCGCCTTCAGAAGATTTGGCAAGACTGGCCTGCGGCGTAAGGAACATTTGGCCGATCTTGCTCCGGAACATCTCGGCGGCTTGAGCGACGATCTCTTCTTTTTTTTCGTTCAACTGGTCGGTGAATAGTTCAAGGTTCTCCTGGGTCCGTTTGTCAAACTCTGCGGCGGCTGCTTCGAACTGTTTCAGCAGTTCCTCTCGAATACCTTGCTTGAATTGCTCCAAGCTCTTTTCATGAGAGGCACGGAAAGCCTGCTCCAGTTGTGTTTGAAACTGGCCCAGGATGGCTTCGCGGCGTTTCTCCAACACTCCCTTCACCGAATCATCAATCTCGTGTGTTCCCTGCTCCCGAAAGTCCTGGAGCTGTTTTCTGAGGCGGAGGTTTTGCTCCTCTGCCAGGTTCAGCGCTTCCTTTTCCAGGCTGTTCCGTGTCTGTTTGCCCAGGGTGGAGAGTTGTTTTCGGCCGTCATCAACAACCTTCCTGGCTGCTTCCCTCAGTTCATCGAGCAGAGGTCCCAGGGAGGTCGAGGCTCTAATCTGGAAGTCTTTGCCCAGGGTTGCCGCCAAATCCTTTGAGCTCCGCTCAAGGCTTTCCAGGACGGCTCCTGAAGCCTTCTCCTGGACGGCCAGGAAGGCCTTGTCGAGCCGGGCTTGAACATCCTCCAGGAGAGAATCGGTCTTACTCTTGAACTCTTCCAAGGTCGAACTCATTTGGCGGGTTAGTTGCGCGCGGTGCTCCTCGATTTTGGCGTCGATTGTTCCCAGTCCTTGACTTATCTTGCCATTCAACTCATCGGAGGCGCTTTGCAGGGCCACGATGCCGGCGGCTCGAACTTCTTGCTGGCCCCGTTCGGTTTCCGAGTGGACCAACTGTTGCAGTTCCTGGATCCTCGTGTGGAGTGCTTCCGTATCAGCGCGCACGGTTGCCAGTTGCCGCTGTGCCTCGCCAAGTTGTTGTTTGTTGACCTTCTCCAATCCTTTTGCGAATTGTGACGAGGCTTCCTGGAGTGTGGCTTGGGCCTGGGCATTCAATTGCTGTGCGTGTTGCGTGAGAGTGGCTTCAAGTTTCCCAAGGTGGCCCGCGAGCCGTTCTTCGCTTTGGCTGGTCAGGCGTGTAAGGGTGTCTTGCGACAGGGCATCGAAGGGCGGCTGGCTGGCAGTCGGAACGGCCGGACTGGGAGTGGGAGAGACCGCAGGTGGATGTGTTCCCGGGATCGAGGCTGTGGCGGTCAAAGCGGGAACGGCTGGAGGCGCAGTCGCGGGCATCACTGCGGCGGGAGGTCCCGTTGTCGGACGGGTTTCCACCCGGGCCTCCTTAGGGGGCGGCCCCTCCTGCCAGTCGTCGGGCGGAAGCTCAACCCCCCAGATGTTCTCGGCCTCTATCAACTGGATCCCAATCTCAGTGGGCTCCCGAGAAGATTGCCGGTCCCCCAGGCAGACGACGGTGGTTTTGGCCGTTCGTCCCAGGGCACGGTTCTCGAGCAATACTTCGGCGCCCAACGCCAGCTGATGGACCGTCACGATCTTCGCGCCGTGCTTGTTGAGGATGACCGTCCGAGTGTTTTCCTTGAACGGCCGGCCATCCGCGTCCTTCCCGGTGATCGTGATCGGGATCGCGATCGAGATCCGGGTGCTTCGCCGGCCGGTGCCCGCACTTTCCGGCTTATTCAGCTTGGAGGGAGCCGTCATGTCGCGGCGATTATAGATGAAGGGAGGGAGTCAACTCAAGATTCGGGTAAGATCTATTCAAAAGGAACTACGACACCAACTATTCAATATCAAATCATAATAGACCGATTGATTACGCGGAATTCGCCAGGAGCTGGCCCTTCTCCAGATGGCGGACCACCGTGGCGTGGTGGGCGGCGCGCGGGTCGTGGGTCACCATGATGATGGTCTTCTTGAAATCCCGGTTCAGGCGGGTGAGGATGTCGAGTACTTCTTCCGCCGAGTGTGCGTCCAGGTCGCCGGTGGGCTCGTCGGCCATGACCAGCGTCGGGTCGGTGACGATGGCGCGAGCGATGGCCACGCGCTGTTCCTGGCCCCCGGAAAGCTGGCGAGGATAGTGTTGGACGCGGTCTTCCAGCCCCACCAGTTTCAAAGCCGTCAGCACGTGTTCCTTGCGCTCCTTGGGAGAAAGTTTCGTCAACAACAAAGGAAGCTCGACGTTCTCGAAGGCCGTGAGCACCGGGATGAGGTTGAAGGTCTGGAAGACGAACCCAACATGAACATTGCGCCACGCGGCCAGCCGGTCTTCGCTCATGCTGGCCACGTCTTCATCCAGGACGCGCAACTGGCCGCCCGTGGGGCGGTCAATACCGGCGATAATGTTGAGCAAGGTCGTCTTGCCGGAGCCGGACGGGCCCATCAGGCAGAGGAATTCGCTTTCCTCCACCACCAGATCGATCCTCTCTAAAGCCGCGATCGAAAATGAATCCCGCTGAAAAATCTTCGACAACCCTCTGATGTCGACAACCAATTTCCCCATTTTTTTCCTCTTCTGCAAGATGAAAGTATGCGTTCCTCACCGCCGGTTCGTGAATGGAGACTCCTCCGCTAAATCCCTTCCTTGGCCTTCACCCTCTGTCCGGAGGTCAGGCCTTCCAGACCGCGGATCACGACCTTGTCGTTGGGTCCCAAACCCCCGGCAACCTCCATCTTCTCTCCCAGGTCTCGCCCCACCTGAATCTCGCGCCGTTGGACTTTCGAGCCGTCCAGGACGAACACCGCGGATTTTCCCTCGCTCTGCACCAGCGCCGCGCGCGGGATGGAGAGCATCTCGCGCGGCGCGCTGGCCCCGGCCGTGGCCGGCGAGAGAAAGGAAACGTGGGCGTTCATCTCCGGCCGCAGGTATTGGTCGGGCGCCAGGATTTTGACCTTGACCTGAATCGTGGCCTTCTGGCGGTTGGCCTGCGGGGCGATTTCCTCGACCACCCCCTTATAAACCCGGTCCGGGTAGGCATCGGCCGTAACCGCGCAATCCTGGCGCGGCATGATTCTGGGAAAATCGTTCTGGTTGATGTCCAGTTCCACCTGCAAGTCGCTGAGGTCGGCGAGCGAGCAAACCGAAGCTTTGACTCCTCCCGTTCCGCCGAAGTTCATGGTGGAGACTAACTCGCCTTTTTCGATGGACCGCTCGAGCACCGTGCCGGTGACAGGGGCGCGGATGAGCGTCGAATCCAGCATCGTCTGCGCGTAGTCGACAGCCGCTTGGGCCTGTGCAACTTGAGCGCGGGCGTAGTCGATCTGCTCCTGGCGTGGTCCGATCTTCACCAAGTCGTATCTTTTCTTGGCGCTCTCGAGTTGAGCCTTGGTCACACTGAATTGCGTCCGCGCGTTGTCGAGCTGCTGCTGAGAGGCGACGGCCTGCTGGGCGAGGTCTTCGACACGTTTGAGGCTCAGTTCGGCGTTCTGAAAGTTCGCCTGGGCTTCTTCCACGGAGGCGCGCGCGGCGTCGATTTCCTGCGGGCGCGACCCGGTTTCGAACTCTCTCAAACGCGCCTTCACCACCGCGAGGTTCGCTCCAGCCTGGCCGAACTGCGCGCGGTATTCCATATCTTCAAGCCGGACGAGCACCTCTCCTTCTCTGACTTGGTCGCCTTTCTCAATCCCCACCCATGCGACTTTGCCCACGATCTTCGAGCTGACCTGGATGGTGTGGTGGGCGACGATGTAGCCGCCCGCGGTCAGCGTGACATTCCCGGAGGTTCCCGCGCCGCGCTCGAGGGTAACGCGACGAACCTCGACCTCCGGCGCGTTGGCGAACACTCTTGCCACGACGAGCCCGACAACGGCCACGAAGACGATGCCAGCGCCGATATAGAGGAGCGGACCCCAGGGAGTCTTGCTCGGCGGGCCCAGCGACTCCTTCTGCGATCGGTCGATTTGCAGGACCTTCAAGTCCTGCTGGCGGCTGTCGAATGGTGCCATTCCGAAGTTTCCCTTTCTCGTTTTCCCTACGACATGTCTCCCCGCCGGGAACCGTCGTTGTGACGGGTCATCAGGCGGCGACACTGGCCTTCTACGTCGAGCGCAACGAAGTCACAATATTCTCGTGGGCGGCGCGCCATGCGGGGAACAGCCCCCCGGCGAATCCCATCGTGACTGCGAATATCATTCCAATCAATAACAGGCCGGGAGTGATCCGGAAGCTGAACGCCAGCTCGCTGAACGTCGTGAAATTCGTCGTGCCAGTGGTCACGCCATTGATAGGAAGCGCCGAGAGGCATCCCAGGACGCCACCGGAGGCCGCGATGATGACCGACTCAATGATGAACGACAGCAGGATGCTTCCGCGCGAAAAACCCAGCACGCGCAGGCTGCCGATTTCCTTGGTCCGGCGGGCCACGGCGGCGTACATTGTATTCATGGCGGCGAACGACGCGCCGACCGCCATCAAGCCGGCGATAAAAATCCCCAGGAATTTGATCGGCGCTGCGGAGCTGGTCTGGCGTTCGTAATACTCCTTCTCGGTCTGTGCCTTCATGTGCAACCGGCGGTCGTCGGCAACCTGCTGCTTGAGCCGGTTCAAGGCGCCCGTGTCGTTGGCCCGCACGAACACACTCGAGTAGGCGTCCCGGTCGAAATCTTGCGCCAGGTCGTTGGCATCGGTCCAGATCTCGGAAGCGTACGCCGTATTGCCCACATCAAACACCCCGACCACCGTCCAATGGCCCTTCGCGAACTTGACCTTCTCACCGAGGCCACAGTTCTGGAAGCGCTCGGCGATTCGCTTGCTCACGATCACCTCTCGCATGCCGGACCGGAACGCCTGCCCTTCGGTCAGCTTGAATTCCGGCCGAAGCGCGAACCCTTCGGGCCCCAAGCCCCGGATGGTCACATTCGAACCCTGCGTCTGGCCCCGCCGGGGAAGATTGATCAGGACGATGAGCTCGGGCGAAACCCACGGCCCGCCTTTCCCGTTTTTGGCGATTCCCTCCAGGTAGCGGAGGACCTGCAAGGAATCGCGCTGGACTGAACTCTGCGTTTCCGACTGCGACCCATCGCGCATGATAAGCAGGTTTAAGGGGTGTCCAGTGGCGGTGAGCGATGTCTGAAGTCCCTGCGCCAGCGCCATCAGCACCAGGAAAACCGCCACCGTCAGGGTGATGCTGGCAGCCGTCATCAGGCTCGTCACCCACCGGACCCGTAAGTTGCGTAGGTTGTATTTGAGCGGAATGGCCATAACCCTTGTCCCTTCCAACCTTACTACTGATCTGCACCGTTGCTCGACTGGCCTTGCCACGCCCGCCTGAATGCAGGGGGCGAAAATGTTGCTACCCTGTATACCGGAGCGCCTCCGCAATATTAGCACGGCCCGCGCGGTAAGCGGGAAGCCCCGCGGCCAGTAGGGCGATCAACAGGGGGAGCAGCGAGCAGAACGCCAGCGTTGCCGGCCTCATCCTCATGTCCGCAAAAATAAACTGGCCGATCTGCGAAAGGGCCACGGCGTCGGAGAACAGTTTCGCGCCTCCCACCCCTAAAAGTGCGCCGATCAGAGTCAATGCCAGCGATTCTCCCACGAAGAGCTTCATAATCTGAGTAGAGCGGAACCCCAGGCTGCGCATCACCGCCGCCTCCGACATGCGCTCCCGGATCGACATGGCCATGGTGTTGGCCACGATGAGCAGGACGGCGAAGCTCACCGCGGCTCCGACCATCAGGATAATCGTGCGCACGTTTCCGAGCATGGAAATGAAGCTCAGCAGAAATGCGCTGAGGGATTCGGTTTTGGTCTCCGCGTCGGTGTTGCGAAACATCTGATCAATGGCTTGCCCGACGCGCGCGGCGTTCTCCGGGTTCTCCAGCCGGATCCAATAAAGTCCCACCATGTTGGACCGCCCGATGGACTCGTTCAGATACTCCCAGTGGAAATAGAGCTGATCGTCCGGCCCGCCGCTGAAAGTTCCTCGCAGAGTCAGTTCGGGGGCGAAACCATACGGACTGCCTAAGAGTGTTATCCGGTCGCCGAGCTTCCAGCCGAACTTTTCTATCAGGCGCCTGCCCGCCACCGCCGCCGTGCGTTCGCGCTGGAAGGCCTCGAGCTGGTCCGGGGCGATTTGTGACGCGAACTGCACTTTGAATACATTCTCCGGATCCACGGCGAAGTTGGCGAAGTAGTTTGCCGGATCCTTCCAGTACCCGCCGAACCAGCTCAAGGAGGCGCAGGCCGCCACGCCGGGAACGGAACGGATTCGCTGCCCGTAGCTCGCCGGCATGAGATAGATAATGCCCGCGGCCCGGCGAACCATCATGATGGGGATGGTGTCGGCATCCTGCAAAGGCGCCCCCAGCGCGGTGTATACAATGGCCAACGCGGAAATCAGAAACAGTGAGACCGTCACGCTGGAAACCGTGAGAAAAGTGCGCCGCTTGTTGCGGAAAACATTTTTCAGCAGCAGTCGCCACATGTTCGAATTCTCTCCTATCCCACAAAGCGTAGAGCCTCGGCGATATTAGCATGTGCAGCGCGGTAGGCCGGTAGCAGTGTGCTGACCACGGCGATTCCGGTGGCCACCGCCAGGGCCATTCCTGCCGTTTGCACGTCCACTTGAATGTAAATTGGCATCGCCCCGGTCATCTGGTAGCCGGCTGTCAGGGTAAAGAGTAGCCAGGCAATCAGGCAGCCGGCCAGGGCTCCCCCTACCGAGATGACCAGGGATTCCGCAGCTAGCAAGCCCAGTACCTGCCGAGTCTGGAAACCTAATGTTCGCAGGACCGCGAGTTCGGCGGTTCGCTCACGAATCGTCATCCCCATGGTGTTGGCCACAATGAGCAAGACCGCGAAGACCACAGCCGCCGAGACACTCAGCAGGATAAGTTTCACATTGCCCAGCATGGCCAGAAAGTCGAGTACGAACTGTTTCATGGGTTGAGTGCGCGTCTCAGCGTCAGAGTTGTGGAACATCGCGTCGATTTCTCTCATGAGCGCTGGAACGTCGTCGGGGCTGCGGGCCAGCACCCAGAACGCGCCCGGCTTGTTTAAATGGCCCAGCACATCGTTCAAATATTCCCAGTGAAAGGAGAGCTGCGTTTCATCCTCGCTGGACGTGTAAATGCCGCGGAGCACCAACTCCAGAACGAGGTTGTAGCCGGGGCTGCGCAAGGTGACGCGGTCGCCGACCTTCCAGCCGTATTTCTGCGCGATCTTCCTGCCGGCGATTAGAGCAACCTTCTCGTTCAGGAAGGCTTGGAGCTGGTCCTGCGGCAGGCGCCAGTCGGGGCGAACCTTGAGCATCGTGGCCGGATCAGCCGCAACTGCCCACAGAGTCGTCTCCTGGCCACCATACACCACGCCCACCATGTTGAGTGGGGAGACGGCGGCGACTCCGGGCAATTTCGCGATTTGTTCTCCGTACCGTCCCGGCAGGGGAACCATCAACGACGTCCGCGGCCCGACCATCAGCACCAGGTCAAAGCCGCTGGGCGTGGGCGGCGCGGTCATGTAGCGGTACGTCGCGCAAAAAACGACGAGCAAGGTGATCGAAGCTGCCACGCTCGCCGCAGTCAAAAACGTCCGGCGACGATTGCGAAACAGATTCTTCACGATCATCCGCAGTTGCCACATGGCCGTCGCTCCATTCTACGAGAAACGCTGCTGGGATGTTCCCATTGCCTGTGGAATCGCGACGATCTGTCCACCTGGTCTTTTTGTCTGACCGATCGGAGACCGGTGAGCGAAGCCGGCT
>CAZTHM010000083.1:0-11244 GCA_964613505.1 uncultured Acidobacteriota bacterium
CATTTAGGTTCCACCCCGGTCCTGACGTTCGCGGGATTATAACCCAGCCTCGTGAGTTGTTCCTGGTTGACCGCGTGGGGGGAATCTTTTATTGTTGCGCGGGCATTGACTGTGACAGCGGGGGAGATCCGTTACCAGACGGATCGCCCCCAACGATAAACGAAGCCTTGGCTAACACTCAAACCGCACCCGCCTCCGACCAGCCCCAGCTCCTGCGCGCCCTGGGGCTCTGGGAGACGTCCTCGATTGCAGTGGGAATCATGATTGGCACGGCGATCTTCATCGTTCCGGCCGAGATCACACGCGAAGGGGGCAGCCCCGGCGCGGCGCTGGGGGTGTGGATTGCGGGCGGATTGCTGAGTTTATTCGGAGCGCTTTCTTTTGCCGAGATGGCCGCCATGCTTCCCAGTTCCGGCGGCCAATACGTTTTTCTGCGCGAGGCCTACGGGCCGCTGGTGAGCTTTCTGTGCGGCTGGTCGTTCTTCCTGGCCGCGCAAGGCGGAGGCATTTCGGTGCTCGCCGTGGGCTTTGCGCAGTATGTGGGGGATTTCGTTCCGCTCTCGCCCTGGGAGGCGAAGGCCGCTGCAGCCGCCTCCATCTTGCTATTTACTGCCATCAACTATCGCGGCGTGCGCGAGGGCGGGTTGACGCAGTCCGTTCTGACGGGATTGAAGGTTGGGGTCATGGTTGTGATCGTCATACTGGGCTACGTGCTGGCGGCAGGGGTGCCGCCGGGTGTCAAGTCCTTGCCCGTAGCTTCCGGCGGGGGATTCGTCGCCTCGTTTGGGTTGGCATTAGTGGCCGCGCTCTGGGCTTACGAAGGCTGGAATGCCTGCACGTTCGCCGCCGGAGAAGTAAAGCGCCCGGAGCGCAATCTTCCTCTCGCCCTCATCCTCGGGACGATCGGCGTCATCGTGCTCTACTTGGGCCTTAATCTCGTGTACTACCGTGTGTTGACGCTTCCAGAGGTTGCCCAGTCGCCTCGCGTGGCGGCCGATGCCGCAGTGCGGATCTTCGGGCGCACCGGCGCATATCTCGTCAGCATCGTCATCATCATCTCCACGCTGGGGAGCATCAACGGAAGTGTTCTGGCCGCGCCACGCGTCTATTACGCCATGGCACAGGATGGGCTATTTTTTCGCTGGTGCGCGGCAGTCCACCCACGCTATCACACGCCGCACTTGGCGCTGCTCCTCCAGGGCGCCTGGGCGATTCTGCTGGTGGCGATGGGCACTTACGAGGAACTCTTTACCTACGTGGTATTCGCGGCGTGGGTGTTTTATGCCTTGGCGGGTTTTGCCGTAATCATCTTGAGGCGCAAGCGGCCGGAATTGCCGCGCCCCTATCGAGTCTTCGGCTATCCCTGGGTTCCGATTGCCTTCGTTCTGGCCTCAACCTGGTTTCTGGTCAACACGCTCATCGAGAAACCCGCTGAGGCAGGGCTGGGAGTTCTCATGGTTGCGTTGGGAGTTCCGGTCTTCTATTTCTGGAGGAGAAAGTCCCGGCGGGTGGAATCATGAATGACGAAGGGAAATGGTGAATAGTAAATAGTGAATTCGAGAGCGTACGTTGGTCGCCGATGTTCTTGAGATGCAGGAGGTCTGCGAAATCTCCCGCAGCCAGCAGCAACCAGTCCCATGGTCGATTGTCTCCGACTGACAACTGACAACTGACTACTGACTACTGACTACTGACTACTGACTACTGACTACTGACTACTGACTACTGTCCTTCATTGTCCCGCCGCTTTCTTGACTTTCCCTAATAGGTCTTGCGCCTGAGCCTGCCAGGGGCTGGCGAGGGCCACGGAGCGGGTCAGGGCATCGATGGCGCCTTTGTGGCTGGGTGGGTAAAGGACTTCGTAGGCATATCCAAGGTAGAACAGCGCGCGGCCTTGAAGCTGGGGGTTCGCTCCCAGGAGATCAACCGCTTTCTTGAATTCTTCAATCGCCGGGGCGACCTTTTTCGTCTTGGACCCCCTCTGGAAGGCCACATAGCCGAGTGTCAGATGCGCCAGACCGGCCTGGCTATCCTGGTTGGCCTTGAATTGTTCGGGAGTAAGGCCCTCGGGCTGTTTCATTGCGGCGGCGAGGTCGACGGCCTTTTTCGCGTACGTCTCAGCCTTGTCGAGGTTCGTCTGCCGGGTGGAATAGTCATCCGCGACCAGATTGAGGGTCACGAGGTCGTTGGGGTCAGCAGCGATGGCTTTCTCGCCGTACTCCTCGGCTTTGGCCGCATTATTCGCAATCTTGTACGCCAGGTAAAAGTTGAAATTAATCTGGCCCTGGTTGGGACTTTCGGGATAACTCTGCACAAACTGCTCGAGCCGTTGCGCGCGCTTGCTCCCGTCCGGTTCGCGTTGGAGGAGTTGAAAGAACGCGTATTCCAAATAGGCGCGCCAGTCTTTCGCCTGTTCCGCGGCGGCGTCCACTTCTTTCTTCCAGTCGTCCTCACTCATATTGGGTGGCCGGCTCGGCGTGCTTTCGGTTTGGATCAGGTCCGGAGCCTTGAGAATCGCGTCGAACCCCGCGTCGCTCACCTTGCCGCTGGCCACATACGCTTTGGCGACGTTTAAGGTGAGCATCAGGTCCGGGTGGGTCGCCAGCCCCTGCTCCCCGTGCTCGATGACCTTGTCGTAGTCATTGAGCTTGAGGTAGGCCATCGTGTAGTACTCGTGTGCGCAGGGGACAAACTTGGAGTCCGCGTGGGCCTGCATGAACTGGTCGAGCGCGGCGACCTGCTCCTGGGGGTTTTCGGCGCCGTTGTAAGCGAGCGTCAGCTCGTCTTCCGGCGTGTTGACCACAATGGAGTAGCCCGGACACAACTGCTGTGCCGCAAGGGGCGCGGCCACCGACAAACCCGCTGCCAGGAACGTCACGATCAGACGCTTACGCATGAGACCCTCCACATCAGGTCGACATCTGAGGTTTAGCTTTTCGCCACAGACGGGGTACGAAGCGCGGAACCGCCCGGGTATAGGCCTCATAGTCCGCCCCATAATGTTCCCGGAGTTCCCGCTCTTCGAGCGGCGCGACAATTAAATACAACAGGATGGTCACAATTGCCAGCAGAAAAATCCCCACCGCGCCGGTCAGCAGCGCCAGTCCCAGAAAGGTCAGCATGTACTCGATGTAGCGCGGATGGCGCACTCGCGCGTAGATACCCGAGCGGACGACTCCTCCGGGATAGCGCTGGGGATTGACTTCCGGCAAACCTACCAGCCGCCGCACGCTAAACTCGTGGAGAACCTGGCGGTCGATCCAAATAACGATGCAGAGCAGCAACAGGCCCATAAAGCAAGACAGCTCGTTTCGGCCGACGCGCGCGGAGAAGAGTGTGTGCCGCCCCAGCGCCAGGCCGACGCCCGTGAATCCCCATATCGGCAACGCCATCCAAAACGCGCGATTGCCGAAGCGCCGCCAAAAATGGATCCCCGAGTGCATGATCAGCCAGAAGAAAGGCGCGGGAAAAAAGAGGATAGCGTAAACGAGCGCCAATGCGTCCAATACGCTGTTTAGCAAGTTGGCCATTTCAGGAACCCAGGGGCGAGTGGCAATCGAGTGCGGAATTATGAATTATGAATTATGAAATCTGAAAGCAAGATCGAATACTGATGCCTCCCTTTTGGAGTTCAGCATTCAGAATTCATAATTCATAATTTCCGTTCCACTTGCCACTCGTCACTGCTTTTCAAGCCCATCAGGTATTTTATCTCCAACCGCGTGGCCCGGAGTGTAGAATGTTGCCCTTCGGGAAAAATCAAAAGAGAGAGGAGACGAAATGAAGGTGCAGGAATGGGAAGCCATGCAGCGCGAAGACATGAATCCGAAGATGTGGCGCAAGCTGATTTACGGCGAGAGGGCAATGCTCGCCCAAATTTCCATCGCCAAAGACGGCGTCGTGCCTCTCCATCATCACGAGAGCGAGCAGCTTTCCTATGCCGTCACGGGCGCGTTGAAGTTCGAGTTGGAAGACAAGGAGGTCGTGCTGCGTGCCGGCCAGGTGCTCGTGATTCCCTCCAACGTCCCGCATAGCGCCGTGGCGCTCGAGGATTTTCTCGGGTTCGACGTCTTCAGTCCCATTCGCGTGGATTGGCTGACGGGGAACGATGCTTATCTGAGATCGAAGTAGCCGCGCCTCGCGGACAACCGCGGCAGCGGTTCCGGGGAGAAAACATTATGGACCTTGGATTGAAAGATCGCGTGGCCATAGTGGCGGGCTCGAGTCAGGGGCTCGGGAAGGCTGTGGCTTTGGGCCTGGCGCGAGAAGGTGCGAAGCTGGCGCTTTGCGCGCGCACGGAGGCCATTCTGAACGCGACGGCCGAAGAGATCCGCCGCGAGACGGGCAGCGAAGTCCTGGCGCGAGCGACGGACGTCGCGGACTACGATCAGGTACGGCAGCTCGTAGCCGCGGCGGTCGAGCGTTTCGGCCGCGTGGACATCTGCGTTGCCAACGCCGGCGGGCCGCCCTCCAAACCCTTCTCAGCGACGACCCTCGAAGACTGGGAACGCGCCGTCAACCTCAACTTGATGAGCACGCTCTATTTTGCCAGGGAAACGCTCCCCTTGATGCAGAAACAGAAATGGGGACGGTTTATTGCCATCACCTCGGTGGCCGTGAAGCAGCCGATCGAGGGATTGATTCTCTCGAACTCCGTGCGCTCAGCGGTCAGCGGCCTGGTGAAGAGCCTCTCGAACGAGTATGGCAAGGACAACGTTTTGGTGAACAACGTTTGCCCGGGATACACGCTGACGGCGCGGCTCGACGAACTGGCGGGCAGGCTGGCCAAGAGCGAGGGCGTCGCACCGAACGTCATCTTCGACCGTTGGGCGAGCCAGGTCCCGCTCCAGCGGCTCGGCCAGCCGGAGGAGTTCGCGAACCTGGTCGTCTTTCTGGCTTCGGAACGCGCCAGCTATATTACGGGAGCTTCGATTGCCGTGGATGGCGGGATCGTGAAAGGAATTTACTGATCCAAAACTCGCAGGTTAAGCGCGGACTTCCACGCCCGCCAACCCTTCGAGAAAGGTGATGACGGCGGCGTAATCCAGGTCGCCCTTGCCCTGCGCCTTGGCGGCGCCGTAAACCTCTTTCACCGCCGCCGTGGCGGGCATCGCCAGGTTCAGAGTGTAGGCGGCCTCCATCGCCAGCTCCAGATCCTTGTGCATCAGCTTGAGAGGGAAGTAGGGAGTGAAATCCCCTTTGAAAACGAAGGGGGCTTTGAAGTCCACGATGCCGGAGCGCGCCAGGCTCGATTGCATGATCTCGAGCAGGGTTTGCGGCGGGACGCCGGCCTTGGCCGCCATCACAAAGCCTTCGGAGAAGATTTCGACCATTGTCGCCAGGATGGCGTTCATGGCCAGCTTCGCCGCAAGCCCCAACCCTTGCCGGCCGCAGTAGATGTGTTTCTTTCCCAGAACCTTCAGCACCGGCATCGCTCGATCGAGAGTTTCCCGCTCGCCGCCGATCATAAAGGTTAGTTCGCCCTTTTCCGCGCCGTGCTTGCTTCCCGTGACCGGAGCATCCAGCAGGGAGGCGCCTTTGCCGGCGAGTTGGCACGCTAGCTTGCGGCTGATTGTGGGACTGATCGTGCTGGAATCAATTAGGATTGCGCCGGGCCGAATGCTTTCAAGAACTCCGCCCGTTCCGCCGACGACATCCTCCATAGCCGCCGTGTCGCTCACGATGGTGACGATGATCTCGGCGTCGCGCGCGGCGTCAGCGGGCGTAGCGGCAATGTGCGCACCAGCCTTCTCCAGCGGCTCAATCTTGCTGCGTGTTCGGTTGTAGACCGTGACATTGAACCCCGCTTTGACCAAGTTCAGCGCCATGGGCGTGCCCATAATACCCAGGCCGATGAAGCCGACGTTTTGTGCCATGCGCAATCCTCCCCACGAGCAAAGTCAAAGGGCAAAGGGCGGGAGTAAAAGGACAGAAAATCAAAAGTAGAAAGTTAAAGGGCAAAAAGAAAAAGGCAAGAATCCCAACATCATCGAGACTCCCTATATAGGCGTCATCACTCCGGTCGCGATAACTTTTGACTTTTCCCCTTTTACCTTTTCCTTTTGATTTTCCCTAACTGAACGACAGCCAGATCCGAACATCCCGCACATTATTGTCGGTGAATCCGGTATCGAGCGTATCGCCCAGCGACCGGAAGAAGTGATACGAATCACTCTCCGCGAGGTAGCGCGCAGAGTCAAGGTTAAGCACTCGGGCGCGCGAAATGGTTTGGCCGTCGGCCACCGCGCCGCTGGTTGGGCTATTGCCGTCGCGCCCGTCCGTGCCGGCGCTCAGGGCAACAACTTTCTGACCCGCGATTTTTTCCGCGGCAACGAGGGCATAAGCCTGGTTTCGTCCGCCCGTCCCCGGTCCGGTGACTGGACAGATGACCTCGCCACCGGCAATCAGGCAGACCGCCCGCCCTGGATGAGCCTCCGTCAGCGCTCGCAGGGAAGCCAGGTTGGCATCGGCAACCTGGCGGAAGTCCGCGTCCCAGACATTAGAATCAATCTCCGCGACAAACCCCAGCTTTTCGGCAGCCGCCTTCGCCGCCTCGAGGGCGTCGCGGTTCGAGAGCAAGCAGAAGTAGCGGGAATTCGCGAACCGCTCGTCGCCTGGTTTGGGGGTTTCGGCAATCGCTCGCTGTTCGAACAGGGCGCGGATGCTGGCGGGAAATTTCTTTACCAGTCCGTGCTGTTCGGCTATCGAGTAACACTGCGCGGATGTGGACTCGTCGGCCATGGTGGGGCCCGAAGCCACCATGGAAGGCAGATGGTCAGGGACATCGGAGATAAAGATAGTGACTTGCCGTGCCGGGTGAGCCCGCACTCCCAATCGGCCCCCTTTGATGGCCGAGAGGTGTTTGCGCAGGACATTGATCTGTTCAATCGGAAGCCCGCAACCTACCAGCAGGCGGTTCAGTTCCGTCGCATCGGCAAGCGTGACAGCAGGATCGAAAGGCCGTTCCATCAGCGCCGAACCTCCACCGGAGACCAGGAAAATCACGAAATCGTCCGGAGTGAGATTCGAGACGAGTTCCAGAGCGGCGTCGGCGCCGGCAATGCTGCCCGCGTTGGGATAAGGATGGCCTCCCACGAAATAGCGGAATCGCTCCAGCGGCCGCGCCGGCTCGGCGGGATTGACGACCACACCCTTTTCGATTTGGCCGCTCAAGATTTCATCCAAGGTCGCCGCCATCCGGTTCGCCGCTTTGCCAAACGCCACAACGCGCGGCGGCCGCAGGAGCGGAATCGAAACGCCGCCGGCCACCAGCGCTCCCCCTTCGCGCTTCAGTTTGGCGAGCATGGCGTGGCGAACGTCGATTGTGGCCATCGTCTCAAGAAAAATATGCTGGGCGAGCTGCTTGCCGCTCGCGTAGGAAGGAACCGAGACTTTCAGCGATTCAAGATGCGTTGCCATCAGGAAAATTCCGCCAGCGCGTCCACTCCGGCTCGGGCTACAAGGACGTCTTCATCTTCCGTCCCGGCGCTGACGCCGATTCCGCCCACGAATTGTCCGCTCACCACCAACGGCAGGCCGCCGCGAATGGGAGTGAGCTTGCCGTCCGTAGCCAGGGAGAGGCCGAGCGAGAGCACTGCGCTCGGTTCGCCGCTCGAGGGCGACGGCCCCGAGGGAGCGCGCCGCAGCGCCGCGGCCCGCGCCTTCGTCAGCGCGACTTCAATCGACGAGAGCTTGGCGCCGTCCATCCGCGCAAAAGCCAGCAGGTGGGCGCCTTCATCCACGACGGCAATGTTCATCGGGACTTTGATTTCGTGGGCTTTCTTTTCGGCGGCAGCGAGAATCGCTCGCGCGCCTTCCAGAGTCAAGCGAATGTTATCGCGTGTCAGCATGGCATCCATTATCGAAATCCCGGCACTGAAAGGCAAGGGGAGGTCGAAACAAAGCGAGTTTCTTTCTGCCGATGGCCGTTGCGCGCTTGTTGAAGGCCATTTAGTAGAGGTGGTCTTGTCGGTTGGCTGCAACCTTTCCGGACAACGCGAGGTTCAAGACATCCGGCGCTCGCCGGTTATGGGGGATCTCGAGGGCCCGCTTGCTATGGGGAGAGGCTTTCGATCTGCAGGTCTGCAATGTTCTCGAAATGCCTGCGGTTGTTGGTGAGCAGCGTGAGCGTGTGTCGAAGAGCCGTGGCGGCAATCAGCAGGTCGAAGTCGCTCACGATCCTCCCTTGGCGACGCAAGGAGCCGCGAAGATGCCCAAAGCGCTTGCAGGTATCCTCGTCCAGGCCCAAAATCGGTATGCCCGCAAGGAACTCCTCCAAACCGGCTTGGCTGTTAGTCGGGTCAGACGAGTAGTAGGCTCCTTCCCACAGCTCCGCGACCGAAATAATACTCATCGCCAGGCCTTTGTCCTGAAGTTCCCGGAGACGCTGGCTGACAAGCGCGACGCCGTGCAGATGGTCAATGATCCAGTCAGTGTCAATAAGGTAGGAGAGAGGAGTCATAGGCGGGGCTCGGCCCGGCTGGCAACCAAGCGGCTTTCGTATATGTCGTGCTTGAGCTTCTCAGCGTCCACCGAGCCCGACCAACAGCCAGCCGTCTTGTCCAGCCATTCTTCGGAAGTCGCCGCTGTTTTTGGACACACAGTCACTGTAACCTCATCACCTTCGCTAAGGTCGAGAGCCTCGAGAGGTCTAAGGACACCATTTGAGAACCGAGCTTTGATAGTCGTCGCCATATCCCTTGTTTCTCCTCTGATTGCGCGACTTTGTTCAATTCAATTGTAGCAGCATCGGAGGTTTCCTCAAACCGGCCAATTGTAATCGAGAGGGCGGGACACTCTCCGCTTCCATTATCCTGTCGGCTTTCCCGCTGCTAGGTTCAGGTGTACACCTCGGGATTGACAGCATTCGGCGGCCGGCGGCCGGCGAGGGCGGCGAGAAGATTCTCCGCGGCGAGCGTGGCCATCTTGAGGCGAGTCTCGCCCGAAGCGCTGCCGACGTGGGGGAGCAGCACGACGTTATCGAGCTTGGGCAGTTCGGGGTTCAGGTGTGGCTCATGTTCGAACACGTCCAGCCCCGCGCCGGCTAGGGTCTTCGATTTCAACGCCGCAACCAGCGCCTCCTCATCCACAATCTTGCCGCGCGCCGTGTTGATGAGGAAAGCTGTGGGCTTCATCAAGGCGAGTTCACGCGCCCCAATCAGATGATGCGTTCCGGGCTCGTAGGGCACATGGAGGCTGAGAAAATCCGATTCCCGGAGCAACGTCTCTCGATCCACGAAACGCGCCGCGAGTTCGCGCTCCAGGGACGGATCGGCGCGCCGGCGAGAGTGATAGAGGATGTTCATCTCGAAGCCGCGGCAGCGCCGGGCCACAGCCTGCCCGATCCGGCCGAAGCCCCAGACCCCCAGCGTCTTGTGGTGCACGTCCGCGCCCCACATCATGCCGAATTCCCAGCGTTCCCAGCGGCCATCGCGAACGAACTGGTCGCCTTCCACCACGCGCCGCGCCACGCTGAGCAGCAGCGCGAACGCCAGGTCGGCGGTGGTGTCGGTAAGGACGCCGGGAGTGTTCGTCACCACAATCTTGCGCCGCGTGCAGGCTTCGACGTTAATGTTGTCGTATCCCACGCCGCAGTTGGCCACGACGCGCAGCTTGCCGGCTTGGCTCAGGACTTCCTCGTTGACGCGGACGCCGACCGCGAGGAGTCCCTCCACCTCGCGGCAAGCATCCGCAAGCTGCGGGGGTTTGAGAGCGATATCGGAAGAATGCACGTGGACATCGCACGCTGCCGCGAGCATATCGATAACGGCAGCAGGCAGCGGCCGCGTAACGAAGACTCTCGGTTTCATTGCGCTCCCTGGCTGTTTCGGAGCGCCGTTGATATCACGACATTCGGAGCGGGGTCAACCGCCTCGATCCAAATGGGGTGAGTTAATCTGCCGGCAGATTCTTGCTCTACTACTTCACCGTCTGGACATCGCCGTTGAACCGCGAGTTCAGCCTTCTGATCTCCGATTTCAATTCTCGAATCTCCGCCTGCTGCTCTTTGATGGCATTCAGCATCGCCCACAGGATCGGGTCGTTGTTGACGAGAAGATAGCCCTGGTTGGTTGCGCTCACAGCCTCGGGGATCACTTTTTGAACTACCTGCGCCACAAAGCCGCTCCGATTAATCGGGGCGATACGAGCTCATCTGGCCTAGGGGCAAGTGATCGCAGTGGAGGCTAAGTTGCCGGTATTGTCGATGGTGATCCGCCGGCAAACGCTGCCGTTCGGGCTCTTCAAGACTATCCCGGCCCCCAGGCCGGAAACGTAAATGTCTCCGCTGGCGACCTGCAAGGGTCTGACGGGCGCTGCCGTGCCAATGCCTACGCGATTGGTCGCGGGGTCCACGACGAGCGTGGAGGTATCGACGCTCAAGCTAGCGGCAGTGACCTTCCCGTCCCCGGCCACATTGAAGACTTCGGTGCCGGGCTCAGCGCCCGCCCTGCCGCTGAGTATCCATCCAGTGCCAGTATTCAGGAAGAGGCCGGCCACAGCACTGGCGCTAGTCACGTACCCCCGCACGCCAACGGCGCCGCCCATGCCGTCCACCCCGGTCCCGTTCGGGCTATTGACGGCAGCTCCGCGCACTCCAGTAACGTACCCACTGCCCCCACTCGCTTCGCCTCTCACTCCCTCCGCGCCGACGGTGCCGGTGGCGAGTCCCTCCACGCCGTAACCATAGTTCGCTGATGAGGTCACGCCCCGCACTCCTTTGCCCGAGTTAGCAGCGCTGTATCCCGCCACCCCGTTGACGGCCCCCTCGCCATACACGCCCGTGCTCGAATTGCTCGTCCCTATCACACCGAAGCCCGAATTGGACGAACCCTGCATACCGGGCCCAGAGCTGCTGTTAACGCCATAAACCCCCATAGCGGAAGCTGAATTGCTGACCCCATGCACGCCGGTACCGGAGGTGCTAGTCCCCTTCACACCCAGCTCTCCTCCCATGCCAAGGACACCGACACCATTGGGACTCAAAATGTTCTGTCCTGTGACTCCGACGCTGTTACCTGTGGCGCCGGCGGCCACACCGGTCACGCCACTCCCCCCGCTGGTACTGTAGGTGACAGCATAGATGGCATTCGCCGTCCCATTTTGATAGACGCTGAGAATCATGTCGCCTGTGGTACCGATGAAATTTCCTCTACCACTTTGAACATAATCAGCGGTCATCATTCCCTGTCCGTCCACTGAAAACTTTTCGACACCGTTGTTGCGGCCGCTGAAGATTTTGCCGCC
>CAZTHM010000084.1:0-11242 GCA_964613505.1 uncultured Acidobacteriota bacterium
CGCCGCTTTTGCCAACTCATAGAACTTTCCCTGCGTGCCGTTGGGTGTCGAGATGACTTCCAGGCCGTAGCCGCGGGTGATGGTGGGGAAGAGCGCGGCGTAGATTTTGTCGGCGTCGGCGTGGAAGGCGAACTCGTCGAGCGTGACGTGCCCCGAGTAGCCGCGCGCCGTGTCGGGGTTGGCGGGCAATCCGTAGATGACCGAGCCGTTCGGGAAGCGCACTTCGAGCTGCTTCAGCGATGTGCCTTCGAAGAACGTGGACTCGTTGGTGCGCGCCACCACGCCGCAGGAACGGATGTGGTCGTGAACTTTTTCCATCAGCAGGCGCGATTGCCGCTCGCCCTTGGAGAGGAAGATCCAGGTGGTCTTGCGCTCCAGGCACTTCATCACGGCGCGCAGCGTGGCGGCGAAGGAGTAACCGATCTGCCGCGCCTTGACGACGATCTTCAATTTCGAATCGTCTTCGACCCAGCGACGCTGGTAGGGCAGCAGGTTTAGGACGGGCTTCCGCGGAAGCCCGGCCGATTTTGGATTTTGGATTTGTGATTTTGGATTGGGGGAATCCGCTGTAGCGCCGCTCTGTGAGCGGCGTTCGATTCGCCGGTTCCCGATTGCATCGGGACAGGCGCCGACCGGCGCTACAGAAGACTCCGGATTTTGGATTTCGGATTTTGGATTGACAGATGTGGGTTGTGGGTTGTTGATTGTGAGTTGTTCGTCGTGTGCTGGCTGGAGAGCGCGAGATTTGTGATTTGTGATTTCTGATTTGTGATTTCCGGAATCTGAAATCTGAGATTTGAAATTGCCAGCGCCCTCCGCCTTTGGTTCTCCGCTTTTCGTTTTTCGCTTTTCGATTTTCGTCTGCTCTTCCTGCCGACTGTCCGTCAGCTGACGGACTGACTGCCGACTGCTTTCTGCCGACTGCCGATTCTCTTCTGCCAACTGTCCACTGTTCACTGTCCACTGCTTTCTGTTCTTCTCCGGCTCCGGGGGTGGCGCACCTAGGACGCAGCTGGGCGTCGGTGTGGTCTCCGGCGGCGCGGGGGCCGCTCCAGACGCGGGTTTCTCGCCACCCGGCGAGCCGGGGTCAAAGCGTTTCGGGTTGTCGGAGCTGCTCCGCCAGTTTCGGCGGGATGTACGGTTCTCTGACGATGCCATAAATCTCCTGGATCTTTTCCATGACGTCCGCCGGAAGTGTCTGGTCCTGGCGGAGTTTCTTCAGGATCTCCATCAACTCCTGGTTCTGCAGGGTCAGCTTCTGGCGGCGCGCCTCTTCGTAGAGATAGCGCTGGTGCGCGATGGATTTCTCGCGGGCCGCCTGCGCCTGTTTCATCTTCAGGATTCGCTGGCGGAGACGGAGGTTCTCGCGCTGCATTCGGAGCGACTGCGCGTCCTTGATGGTCAGTTGCGATTGTCCCCGGGTCAGGCGCATCAGCCCGGTGAGGAGCGTCGCGTCGGCGAGTCGCGACTCCGTGGATTCCGGGTGCGTCATCGCGTGTTTGAGTTTGTCGGCCAGCTCGATCCGGTGTTTGATGCGGCGCTTCTGCAAGTCGAGGTTCGACTGGTAGTAAACCCCGAGGGCGTGCAGCGTGACGCGCGGCCCCTGGCGCTCATGGAGGATCTCCGCCACGTCTTCGAGCGTGGACCCTTCCTCGATCAACTTCTCGACCAGCTCCCGCCACTCGGGCGCGAGCTTGGTGACGTCGGCGCAGACTTCCCGGTGTCTCGATTTGCCTGCGGTGACCGGCACCAGCGCGGCGCCGGACGCGCCGCCCAATCCCGTGGATGGCACATCCATCGCGCTTTCTGCGAGGTGTGCGGATCCGCCCGCAGACATGTCCAAGTGCGCCATGTCTGCGCCACCCGGCGAGGGCGCGAGATCGGCCAGGCCCACCACGGCGGCTGACTCCGGACTCCGGACTCCCGACTCCGGACTCCTGACTTCTGACTCCTTCTTCATGACCGCGGCTCCAGATAGACGCCCTCGTCGGCGGGCAGGCGTCCGTCGTGATAGTCGATGCCCCGGGCGGTGATCTTCACCAGCGTCACCTTGCGGCGCGGCTCGGTCAGGCTGGCGTCTTCGACCGACACCAGACCCTTCTCCGCCAGGTACGCCAGGTGGAAATTCAGCTCGTCGCGCGGGACGGGATACCCGAACAGGTCGAGCTCGCCCTGCAGCAGCGGCAGGGTCGCCGCTTGCGGGTACATCAACGCAAGGTAGTAAAGTATCTTTCCTCGTATGACTTCTTTTAGACGTGTTGCCATGTTGTATCTGTCCTCCAATGAGGAAAAGCCGAAACTCGAAACTGGAAACTGGAAACTGGAAAATCGAAATTGGAAAGTCGACAATTTGAACTGAGGAAACCAGCTTCCATTTTCCAATTTCCAGTTTCCAATTTCCTACTTCCTACTTCCTACTTCCTCTCCTCCGCCGCGGCAGGGCAGCTCGCGGATGTCGTGGTGCAGCGCCTTGAGCGCGATCAACATCTCCTGGTGCTCGAAACTTTCGTGCGAGTCGCGCTGCTCGACCGAGGTCGCCAGGCGCGAGAGCGCTTCGGCTTGCGATTGCTGCGTGCCCAGGAATTGCTCGACGTACTCGCGCACGATGCCTAAAAGGCTCTCCGTCTGGTGGCGCTTCACCTCGAGCGATTTCTCGATCCAGTGGTGCGCCAGACGCAACAGCCCGTAACCGAATACCATCAGCACCAGAATTCCCGGGCCCCACCACATCGCGACTTGTTCGAAGTTTTCAGGCATTGCCGCTCCGCAGGCGAAAATGGAAAATCGAAATTCGAAAATCGAAAAGCGTGGGTTGTGAGTTATTGGTTGCGGCTGCCAAAATGGACGAAGCGCGCAACTCACAACTCACAAATCACAAATCACAAATTCGAACCTTCAGTGCGCGATCACCACTCCGATTACCACGCCCGCGCCCACGTACTGGAGCGCGCGGCCGAACCGGCGCAGGCGCGACCCGCGCGCCGCCTTCAGCTCGGCGCGATACGCGGCCTCGCGGCGGGATTCGATTTCGTCCTTCAACCGCACCGCCTCCTTCAGGCTCAAGACCGAGCGGCTCATCTCATCCATCAGCGCGCGGCTGGCGGCGGCTTGCTTGTCACAGTTCGAGAGCAGACCGTCCTTCGCCAGCGACTGCTCGCGACAGGCGTCGCGCTCGATAAGGGCCGCGGCAACCGCGCGCGCCCCCGGCTCGGTGAGAAGAAGGCCGGGACTCGGGACTGGCGACGCGGGATTCGGGACGCGAGACTGGGGATTCGGGATTCGGGAGTCAGGTCCGATTTTGGGACTCCGATGGAGTCCCTCAGATTCCAGATATCGGAGACTCGAGACGTTCGATTCGGGATTCGGCGATGTTGAATTTTGAATTTGTAATTTTGAATCGTCCGCGGACCTTGTCCCGTCGGTCGCGTTCTCTGGCAATTGGGAAGTTGAATTTTGAATTTGTAATTTTGAATCGCCCGCGGATCTTGTCCCGTCGGTCGCGTTATCTGGCAACTGGGAACTGGCTGCTGGCAACTCTCGAGTCTCGAGTTGCGAATCCCGATTCCCGAAACTGCCCGGCCCGAGTTCGCTGCGCAGCCGCTCCACGACCCGAGGGAAGGGAAGCGCCGCGATTTCCTGCAACCCGGCGCGCTCTTTTGCTTTCAGATCTGAAATCTCAGATCTCAATTTCGCTTCCGCGCGCACCAGCTGCAGCCGCTGCGCCTCCAGATCGCGAACCCGCTGGGCGCCGGCGTCAGCGTCGTCGAGCGCCGCCGCAGCCCGGGCGCGCAAATTCGCGATCTCGGCCGCTGCTTGATGCCGCAATTGCTGGAACTCGAATTCGCGCCGCAAGCGCGCGTCGTGCTCGAGGAGCCACAAAGGCACCGAGAAACCGAGGGCAAGCAAGGCGAGAAAAAGCAGGTGGGCCTTCGCCCACAGGCAGGCTGCCTTGACGTGGTCGGCGAGTATTCGGAATTTCGCGCTTAACGTAATCATGTTCCGTTCTGCCGTCTCTCCTGGTCCGCGGTGTCTCGGTGCCTCAGTGGCTCATGGGTTCTTGCCCAGAATCCGCTGCACCGTCTCGCCCGCCTTGCCCAATCCGTACAGGCTGGCAATGAAAAACGTCAGGCCCTCCAGGCCGGGCAGCGCGCCCGTCTTCCACACGATGTGAGATACCCAAACGCACGCGCAGAGGAGGGCGATGAACGTCCCCACGCGGCTGAAACTTGCCATGCCGGATTCGGAAAAAAGCTGCCGCAGAAAGTCCTTCATGATTTTGCCTGCGCTTTCTCCTGCCCCGCTGGTCCGGCGGGGCGCACACCTCCGGCCCTCGGCGCCGCTCTCCCTGGCAGCGCAGGTCTTCTTCGATTCATAATACTAGCCTATCACACTAGATTGAGACTATGGAGACCAGTGAGACCGGTGAGACAGATTTTGTTAAGCCAATGAAAGCAAGAGAGTAGCTGGGCGATCGGACGGCTGTGGAGGGCCGCGAGGGGCCCGTCTTGTCCCTTTTCGCCACACTCCCCCGATGCCGCCAATAGGCTATGATGGCCCTCGGAAGGCCAGGCCGAAATATGTAGGCCAGCTATTGAGGGTGAGCGGGCGGCGGGAAAGAAGGCTTGCGCTCCGGACCGGCAATTGATAGAAGATCGGGATCAAACCATGCGGGCCGTCTTGCAGAGGGTTCATCGGGCGGAAGTGCGTGTCGGAAGCCGGGTGGTGGGCCGCATCGGCAGGGGTCTGCTGGTGCTGGTGGGCATCGCCGCGGGCGATTCGGAAGATACCGGAAAGCAGCTCGCCGAAAAGATCGTCAACCTGCGGGTGTTCGACGACGCTGAGGGACGCATGAATTGCTCGCTCGTGGAAGCCGGCGGCGAAGTCTTATGCGTCTCCCAGTTCACTCTCTACGGTGATTGCCGCAATGGCCGGCGGCCGAGTTATGATGGCGCGGCCGCACCCGAGGACGCTCGTTTTCTTTATGAGAGTTTTGTGACTTCGCTGCGCGCCCGGGGCGTCAAGGTTGAGACGGGCGAGTTTCGCGCCATGATGGACGTCGAGCTTGTCAACGACGGCCCGGTGACGCTGCTTCTGGATTCCGAGAAAGTCTTCTAGTGCCGTTCCAACTAATCTCGGCTAACCCCGAAGGTTTTCTACTGTAGACACGGAGCTTGCTCCGGCTTTCGTGCGGCCGGCCTCAAAAAGTTGGAACGGCACTAGAATCGACCCCTGTGCTTTGAAGAATGCACGACCGCGCTCTCCAGCGAAGAGGGGGGCGAGTGTCCTTAGAGGACGATCTCCATGCCTTCGAACGCGGCGCGGGATTTGGGGAAGCGGGCGCGGGCGATTTTCTGGAGTTCATCGACGGCATCGTCGTTGCGGTCGGGGTCGTGGTGGAAGAGGACGAACTCCTTGACGCCGGTTTCCTCGCAGACCCGGGTACCTTCCTCCCAGGTGCTATGCCCCCAGCCGCTTTTCGGGCCGCGAATCTGCTCCCAGGTGTACTGCGAATCGTAAATCAGCAGGTCGGCGCCGCGAGCCAGGTCCCGCACGGCGCGATCGCTCGCGGGGTCGCCGGGCTCGTGGTCGGTGGCGTAGTGCACCGCCTTGCCATTGTTCTCGATCCGGAAGGAGAGGCAGCCCTGCGGGTGGTTGACCCGGCAGGACCTGATGATGAAGTCGTCGAGCGGGAAGGGGCCTTCCTGGATTTCCGTGAACGTGCGCAGCGCGTACATGGCGTTCATATCCACGGGGAAGTAGGGGTGGGCCATCTGGCCCTGCAAGGCCTCCTCGAGTGTGGCGCCCGGCAAACTGTAGGAGTAGAAGTGAAACTGATTCGCCTTGGCGTAGAGAGGTTCAAAAAAAGGCAGGCCCTGGATGTGGTCCCAGTGGTAATGACTCAGCAGCACGTGGCCACGGATCGGCCGGTCAACAAATTCCCGGATCAGCGCCTTGCCCAGCATGCGCAAGCCGCTGCCGCAGTCGACGATAAGAAGGCTTCCGCCATCGGAGCGGAACTCCAGGCAGGGTGTGTTGCCTCCATACCTGAGATTATCAGCCTGAGGAGTCGGCGTTGAGCCTCGCACTCCCCAAAACTTGATGCGCATAGAAAGAGCCTTGACCCACTACCCGGACGGATACTTCACGAGAAATCTATACCAGATTCGCGGCGGATCGCCAAGCGGAATTTTTCGGCAATCTCCAGGCTGATGCTGGCGAGGTGTCGGCCGCCAACGCCCTCAGCGCCGGGCGCGCGGAGACTGGCGGAACAGCACTTTCATTCCTCGCCGCCACATTTCGTTGAGTCCCACCTTGATGACCTCGATCGAGCTATCCAAGTAGCAGGCGACCCGGTCCGTGGTGGAATGGAAGCGGAAGGCCGGAGAGACCAGGTAGAGCAAAGGAGGCTCCGGCGACAGGACACTGCCGGGAAAATAGCCGAACTTCTCGAATTGCCCGCGCTCGTGCAGCCACTTAACGCGCAACCAGTAGTCCAATCCCTGCAGTGGCAGGTTGATGTCTTCCACCAGCTTCAGTTCGATCACCGCCAGGCGGCCGCGGCGGGTCACGGTCAGGATATCGATGACCCCGCGGTCCCCGCCGGAGAAGGCTGGGACTTGCGGGTAGACGCAATCCGGCAGCAGGTCTGTATCCACATGGGTAATATCTCTAACTAGAATACTTTCCAACCAACGCTCACCCTGCAACCGGTAGAACTCGCGAGAGGGATTCGGGCTGGGAGCGCTGCGGATCTGGAGAACCTGCGCAACGAATTTCCTGAAACCCGCTTCGTCGCCTGCCTCCATCCGGCGATAACTTCCCTCCAGGCCGTAGAAGACCCGCGGCGCCAGCAGGCTCTCGACCCGGGCAACCTCCAGACCGAGGATGCGCAAGGACAACGAGTTGGCAGCAGCGTCCGGCACGACGTCCACCCGGCCGGCAAAGTCACCGAGTAGGCTGCGGACCAATCCTCCGTGGCGTTCGAGGAGAGCTTCACCCTGGCGGCGCGGCGTTAGACGAGTTTCCACATTTCCGAAGTCGCGCACGTCCACCGGCATGGGGTGATCTTCGCCGTGGTTCCACTCGAAGATCTCGAGCTGCAGGGCGCGGCGATCGATCCACGCGGCGCGTTGCGCGCAAAGCGGCACGGCGGCGCGGGGCAGAAAAAGTCTGAGCGTGCCGACCGTGAAGCGGTCCGCGTGGCTGCGCAGCCAATCCAGCCAAATCAGGCCGTAGCCGAGAATCGCGTCAGCGGCCGCGGGCGGTTCGCCTTCACCCAGGCCGAGAAACGCCCAAGCCGTCGAGCCGCGCCGTGCCAGCCCCCGCGTGTACCGGGCCGAAAACGAGTGCTCGCGGTCCGAGCGGCTGCCAACGCGCTCGAATTGCCAGCCGGAATACTCGCGCTTGAGGACGGCGAGCAATTCCTGGCGGGCGCGGGCGCGTGATTCACCACGCGCCGCGTGGTCGGTGCTCTCGCGCTCGCGGAACTCCAGCGTGCTGGTCACGCGTCCGGCGGATTTCCGCACGAAGAGCCCCAGCCGCTCTCGGTCGCGGTAAGCAATCTCTTCCACGCGGCGCACGACCGACCGCGCCGGGTTCCAGGCTTCGAAGATCAGTTTTCCGAAGTCAACGCTCAGGCGCCAAGATGCCGCTGTGAGGTCGAACAGCGTGAGCTCGTCTTCCACCACCACGGGATGGCGCAGCGACTTCAGGAAGGATTCGATTTCGCCCTGCAGGGCGCGCAGTGAATCAAGGTCGCGTGAAGCGGGCATGGCGGCTCGCGCCGCATTATAGCCGCCCAGCTAATTCCACGCGATGCTTCCTTTTGCCCGCGAGGGCGAAGTCACGGAGGGATGGCAGCTACTTTGCGGGCGCGGGCTCCAGCCTAGCGACGGCGAGTTGGACTTTCGTCCGTCTTTCGACGTCGGCGCGCATTCTGGCGGCCTGTTGCGGGAAGAACCCGAACCAGCCTGTGCTCGCCAAGCGCAGTTCTTTTTCCGTCCAGCGGGCGCGCATGATGCCGTTGGGCGCATGACTGTTCGTGCCCAGGAGCAAGTGGCCGACCTCGTGCGCCAGCGCGTAGCCGAGGATGACTCCTCGCGCGCAGCGGAGTTCCACCGCCAGGCTCTCGACGCGGTGATAGAACACAAACGCTACGGAGGCCGGCGCGCCATCCTCCGCGAGCTGCGCAAAGCCCAGCAAGCTCTGGTCGCGCGTCGCGCGTTCGGCCATCGCTTGCGGAAGGATGCGCAGCACTAGTGCGGGCACTTGTCCGTCGGCTGACGGGCAGGCTTTAGCGTGCGTTCCATCCGTTCCGGGCACGACGCATTTGACCCAAGTGACCGCAATTCCGATCTGCTGAAGCACCCTGATTGCCTCAGTCTGAGCTCGCGCCAATTCGCTCCCTTCGACCCCGGCGTAATCGTAAACGTGCAGCTCAATGGTCAGATTCTCGGCTGGGTTCAGCTCGGCGTGCTGCTTGGCGAAACCGGAGAGGCTTGCCACGAGAGCCGTCAACAACAGCGCGCCTCCCCAGCCCCCAGCACCTAGCCCCCAGCCCCCTGTTTTTCTCCCCCAGCACCCAGCCCCCAGTACCCAGAACCCGGCTTCTCTGCCCCAACTCCTAGCCCCTAACCCCTGATCCCTGCTCTTCATGTCGGCCTCCTCCACGGGCTGCGTGGTGAGGCCGACTTTTAGTCAGGGGAACGGGTACCTCAATGCACTGCGCTTCAAGAAGTTTTCAAACCTTCTTCAAGAGTCAATCGATTGGTTTCAGGAGGGTTAGAGGCATTCTTCCATTGCCGCAGAGGCGCCAGGGCGGCGTTTGACGGGCCGTGTTTGGTGTGCTAGCGTGACTCCCACTAAGTTGACGCCATGGACCCTGCTGCCGCGTCACGCTCGATGCTGCGCTTCGGAGTCTTCGAAGTTGACCTGCGCTCGGGGGAACTGCGCAAGAACGGCCTGAGAATTAGACTGCAGGACCAACCCTTCCAAGTCTTGGCGATGCTGCTCGAACGGGCGGGCGAGATCGTGACGCGGGAGGAGTTCCGGAAGAGTGTGTGGTCGGAAGACACCTTTGTCGATTTCGACCACAGCCTGGGGACGGCCATCAACAAGATTCGCGAGGCGCTGGGGGATTGGGCTGATAATCCGCGTTATGTCGAAACGCTGCACCGGCGCGGGTATCGGTTCATTTGTCCTGTCGATGCAGGGGCGCGCGGTGGTTCGCCCGCTGTAGCGCCGGTCTATGACCGGCGAGCTGAGGCCGCCGCTCATAGAGCGGCGCTACAGAAGCGGATCGCGCTGGCGGCGGCAGTTGTTGTTGCGACGCTGGCCGTGCTCCTCGCCCTCAACGTTGCCGGCCTGCGCGACCGGATTCTCCGCCGCGCGCCACCTGCCACATCCGCGCACCCGCCGCTGCGGGCGGTGCCGTTCACGAGCTTTCCCGGCTGGGAAGGCATGCCCTCGTTCTCACCGGACGGCAACCAGATCGCCTTTACTTGGGACGGCAAAAAGGAGGACAACCGAGACATCTATGTCAAGGTGATTGGGACCGAGAGCGTCCTCCGGCTCACTACTAATCCGGCGGCCGATCTTGCTCCCGCCTGGTCGCCCGATGGCCGCTACATCGCCTTTTATCGCAGCACAGAAAGTGAAGACGGAATCTATCTCGTCCCCGCACTTGGCGGCCCGGAGCAAAAGCTCTACTCCCCGCGCCGGGACTGGGATTGGAACAGCCCGCCCCCAAACCTTAGTTGGTCGCCGGACGGGAAGTACTTGGCTTTGGCTGAGAGGTTGACCGGCCAAGAACGGCTTGCCATCTTCCTGCTCTCCACCGCGACCCGAGAGGCACACGCTATTACTTCACCTCAAGGACCAACGGAGATCTGGGATTTCAATCCGGCTTTTGCTCCGGACGGACGCACCCTTGCCTTCGTCCGGGGGGCCACCAGCCAACCAGAACGGATATGTCTGGTGCATGTCACAGGCGGCGAGCCCAGGTGTCTACCTACAGAAGGCGGCACCTTCGGATTGACGTGGACTCCCGATGGCGCAAACCTCGTCTATTCATCGGATCGAGGCGGCGCCCTCGGGCTGTGGAAGCTTGCGATTTCCGGGGGAGAACCTGAACAACTCGCCGTGGGCAGAGAGGATGCCCGGCGGCCGGCGATTTCTCGCGATGGGCGACGCCTCGCATACCTGCATGTGGCCGTAGATGCCAACATATGGCGATTCGAAATCTCCCGAGCGTCGGGCCGCGGCAAGCCCCCCACCAGGTTAATTGCTTCTTCTTTCAGCGAAGGCGAACAACAGTACTCTGCGGACGGCAAAAAGATCGTGTTTGCGTCGGGGCGTTCGGGGACCAGTGAGATCTGGGTTTGCGATAGCGACGGGACCAACGCTATCCAGTTGACCAACTTTGGAGGGCCTGGCGTGGGCACACCCCGCTGGTCGCCCGATGGAAGGCAAATCGCATTTGACTCCAATGCCACGGGGTCCATGGACGTCTTCGTGGTGAGCGCGGATGGCGGTCCGCCCCGCCGCCTGGGTGAAGAGAAGTCAAGCGGTGGCGTGCCCAGTTGGTCGCGAGATGGACGTTGGATCTACTTCGCTTCCGACCGCACCGGCGCATGGCAAGTGTGGAAGCTGCCGTCCGGGGGAGGCCAGGCGGTTCAAGTTACGAGGGGTGGCGGGTTTGTAGCCTTGGAGTCCCTGGACGGTAAGACGCTTTACTACGCGAAGGGTCTGAGCGTGCCCGGTCTTTGGAAGGTTCCCGTCGAAGGCGGCGAGGAGATTCCGGTTGTCGAGCAACTCGATGGCGGATATTGGGGCTACTGGGACATCGCCAAAGACGGTATCTATTTCTACGACGCGAAGACGAAGGCCATTGAGTTCTTCAGCTTCGCAACGCGCGAGCTGGCCAAGGTCGCTGTCCCGGAGATAAAGCCCCCCCGGATCGATCCCGGATTGAGCGTCTCTCCGGACGGCCGCTGGATCCTCTACGCCCAGGTGGACCAGGTGGACAGCGACATCATGCTGGTGGAGAATTTCCGCTGGTGAACCGAGTTCCGAGTCCAGAGTCGGCAGTCTAAAGGATACGCTCCGACCCGCGCCGCCTCCAAGCGCACTGAAGGTAGTTGGCTTTGGGGGACATTCTTGGAGCTTAAGGGTTTACCTCTGTGTCCTCTGAGCCTCTGTGGCTTGCCTCCTGTCAACTTGCGCGACGACCAGGTCCGCCAGG
>CAZTHM010000085.1:0-298 GCA_964613505.1 uncultured Acidobacteriota bacterium
GCGGCGAGGGATTCCAACATAAGTAGTCCCCTCCCAGTGCCATCCAACTGCTGGCTGAGCGCCTGCCGCAACTTCGAAACCGCGGCCACCGTTTCCAGCCTGAAATCGTCCGCTGACGATTTTCCTCCGAATACAAGACGTATCGTACGTTGCCTTCCATGAGCCGCATCGCTGACTCACGTCAGAATTCGGGTTTGAACTCGGAATGAGATTTGGAGCGAGGCGGATTCTCAGGCTGGGATCGCTGAGAGATGGAATCGACTGGTGCGCCTGGGTAGAGTTGAACTACCGACCTCAC
>CAZTHM010000085.1:308-9775 GCA_964613505.1 uncultured Acidobacteriota bacterium
GACAGTGGGCGCAGTGGTTCGGACTCGGGCACCAGCACAAAAAACGGTGCTGCCCGCAGTGTGGGCAATGGTCAGCGTCGCCCCGGTTGGAGTGGGCCGGGTGCTGCTTCTGTGGTTTTTCAACAGGGTAACTCTCGGCCGGGAAAAGGCTTGACTGCTGCGGCTCCAAAAGGTTCGTGGGCCTGAGTAGAGTTGAACTACCGACCTCACCCTTATCAGTTGTCACTCGGCGATTCGGTAGCCTCGGCCAAGCGACGTACTACTATCTGCTATGCATCGCTACGAGCCGCTATTCATGCGGCTCCGCACGGTGTCTCGTCTGTCTTGGCCTGCGCTTAGCAAGAAAATTCGCTACCATGAAGTACTACCATCTGTCATCTAGGTGTGCACCAAAATTGTAACCAAATTTCCGGCGCCGCCTCTCAGGGGGAAGCGTCCCCCCCTTGCCTTCCCTTGTCTCATGGGCGCGTCCTGAGCCAAATCTGCGCGATTGTTGGGCACTCTATGCGGGTGCCCGGAGTTTAGGCGAGACCATTGATAGGATTGCCCGCCGTATGGCCATTCTCGGCATTTGTCTGGAAGATGGGATCACTCGAAGGATATGTCAAGGTACCCGCGCGCTTCGTTCAGCGAGTGCCAACGGCCCTTGTCGGTCTGGAAGAAGGTCCGAGTAAAGACGTTGCCGGAGTGTGAAATCCGCTGGGTTTCAAACTCAACAGAAAGAAGTGTGAAGGCATGATTTAGGCTCCGCGCATTTCTCTTCAAGGCTGGAATGTGACACTTACAATCTTCTAAACAAGAGTCCTTGTCACCCCTTAGCCGCAACATCAACGGCTCCGAAAGGCGTACTTCAGCAAAGCAGTACCCTCCCACATGTATCTTTAGGTCTGCTCCCGCCGGGAACCTGCGTTGACAAGCCACCGGCATCATCTCGCGGCTGAGCCCGACGAAGACATTTGTTCCTGCCGGCAGGAGTTCTATGACGGATTCTGCTTCCAGTTCTCGCCGTTTTGCTTCATCAACGATGTTCGCAGCTCGTAAGGTCAGAGTTCCGATTGCATCCTCTTGAATCTTGGGAAGAGGCGTGTGGTCGAGCATCAAGAGTTTGCCGCCCACAGCTCGAACGGATATTCGTACTGTCTTTTTGAATTTATCGAGGACGATCATGGCCGTAATCCCGGCCAAAGTTATTTCACTGCGAATGCCCCATCGTTCCAATCACTGAGCAACCACCCCCCGGAATGCCGCGCCCGTCTCGTGCTCGCCTGAGGCGAGAGAGGATCTAGATGCCGGCGATTCTACATTTCTTCCGGAGCAGGGATGCTGTCTGACTCCACTCCATGCAACGTGTAAAGCAACGCCAGCGCCACAGCCCGCCGCTTCTCAGGCAGCGAGCCTTCTGGCGGCCACTCTGTCTGCGCGTACCATGCCAATGCCTTATCAAACCATACGAGGTGTTCCTCGTCGCCAACGGGGATGCGATCCTCGTCTTCCGTCCACCGCTTCAGCACTTTCCGTCGAGGGAACCAATACGGCAACCACCCGAGACTGTCGCAGTCGAACATGCCCAGCGCTCTCTCGAGTGTGACTGGCTCGTCGGGAAAACGGCCAATCTCGGGATACTCACCGGGCTTTGCCAAGTTGTCCCAATCCTCTCCTCGGGGGTCGTGCAACAGCTTGATAGCCCAATGGGGTTCGAACTGACTTCCCGGCGCTCTTTTCGAGTACTCGGGAAGGTCATCGTGACCAGGTTTGTGTGTTTCAGGCATGGGCTCCGCCTAGAACAATCATCTCTGGGTCGAATAATACTCATCGTCCGTGGACATATCAACACCGAGGCTGAGAAATATGCAAGACCAGTCCGATGGAAGACATTCGAGTTCGGTTCGGCAAAGCGCTTCGCAAGCGGCGGCAGAGACTCGGAGTGTCCCAAGAAGAATTCGCCGACATTTGCGGCCTCGACCGGACTTACATCGGGGGCATCGAACGCGGCGAGCGAAACTTATCGCTCGTGAACATCGAGAAGATAGCCCGCGCATTGAGGCTTTCTCTCAGCGAGTTATTTCGAGGCATGTGAGCCCACTGCGGCGGCCTCCTTCCCGCGCTAGACTGAAGACTCTCTGACGAGAACAAACTCAGCTGCAAAGAACGTCCGGGCGAGGTACGCAACATCTGCCAAAAGTGGTTTCAATCCCTCTCTTTTTGCTGGGAACTGTAAATCGAAGAACAGGTTGGTCTCGTGGAGCGCTCTCATCAAGCTGCTGCGGAGATTAAACAGCCACTCGGATGTAATGATTTGTCCCCTCGATTCCCACAGATGAGGGAACCTCTTGAGCCACTCCTCCCCACCAATAGAGCCCTCAACTGGCTTTCTCTCTGGGGAGAAGAACTGAGCATCGGAGCCCGTCCGAAAGGCAATGTGGTGCTGGTAGTTGTCGTTGACGGCAGGAAGGTTCGTTACGGGTATCCAAGCACTTTCAGCGGCCACTCTCTCCCGTATGTAATTCGAGTGGAACTCAAGGAGACTATGAAAACGGGGCGCACCATAAAACACAGCCGGCTCAGTCGTTGCAAGAGCCTTAAGTCTGTTGTGCTGGTTTGATCTCAAACGCCTGTGCAAGGGGAATCTGTAGTAGGGGCCTCCAAAATACGACCATTCTCCGGCATTTGCTCGCACCAGGGCTTCAGGCAGCTTGAATTGTAGGAAGAGGGCAAGACCGCGAATGGGGACCTTCACATCCCAACCGAGCTCTTCCTCTTGAACAAGGGTTGGGAAAATCGGAGCGGTCATGATAAACGGGCGAAGGCGGTCTCGCAGCTCCGCAGTAACCGCGAACCCGTACGAGAATTCAGAAAGCTCGGAACGCATACGTTACTGATCGTAAGCGTCCGGTGAACCCATCTTTCGCGCTTGAAGGTCAGGCGTGATACTCCGCAGCATTTTGCGGATGCTTGCCGGGGTGCTGGCGGGGAGCGCATCCCAATTCGGTTCCGTCTTGATCACCGCGGCCAGCGTGTCGGAGGTGGTCTCGCCGTTGAAAACATGCTTGCCGGTCAGCATCTCGTAGAGGAGCACGCCGAAAGCCCAGATGTCGACGCGCTTGTCCACGCACTTACCCCGCCCCTGCTCCGGACTTATGGTGGCCGCCGTGCCCAGAATCACTCCCGCCTGCGTCGCCGCCCCGGTCAGCGTTGGTCCTTCGACCAGCTCCATCACCAGCGGCCGCACGCCACCGGATTCTTCCAGGCCGTAGATAGAGGCAATGTTGGGGTGGTTCAGCGAGGCGAGCATCTGCGCTTCGCGCTGGAAACGTGCCATGCGCTCGGCGTCGCTGGCCATGGCGGCGGGTAGGACTTTGAGCGCCACCTCGCGCCCGAGCTTCGTGTTGCGGGCGCGATACACTTCGCCCATCCCGCCCGCGCCGAGTGGCGGCACAATTTCATACGGACCGAGTTTGGTGCCTGCGGCCAGAGTCACATCAAATCCAGAATCTGACGATTTTGCCCCTCCCGCCCGTGCGCAGTGTGGCGAGAATCTCGTAGGTGCCGACTTGGGTGCCTCGTGAGAGTGCCAGCCCAACCCGGCATAACCCGCATTCTATCACCCGGTGTTGTATTGGCGAAACTAGTAGCCTTTAGTCCAGCGCCTCGGGGAGAGGATTTACATCAGTTATTGAAGTGGGGAAAAGCCGGACCTCCGTGTGCCAAGTGGGGCGATGCGAATAGGGCCACTCGTCGTGCGGGTGGCCCGAAGTCTAAACCGGGGAGTCCGTCATTACTGCCCGAAGCTCGTTGGCGTGAAGGATTATGAGAGCCCCGCCATTCGTGCGGATTAGCCGGCGATTCCTAAAATCGCCGAGGATACGGCTTACACTCTCGCGAGAGGCCCCAATCGATTTGGCCATTTCCTCGTGGGTCATGTTGAGCGCGAGGTGGATTCCGTCGGCGGTTTGGTGGCCGTGTTCGGCTGCCCAAGCCAGAAGGAACTGCGCAAGCTTGGCTTGCGTGCTTGGGGAGAGGGCGAGCAAGACGGTTTGCTCCCAGGCTTTATGAAGCTCCATACTGAGGTGCTTGGCGACACTCAGAGCTGCATCGGGGTTGGCGCGCAAAAACTGGGGGAATTGAAGCCGGGGAATGAAACTCAACCGGCTCGGCTTGACCGTTTCGGCGCTTGCCAAGTAGGGCGCATTGGAGATCACACTACTGAGCCCGAGCACTTCCCCTTGCTCCACCAGGCGCAGGGTAATGCTTTGCCCATCTTTCGAGTTGGCGCTGAGTCTGGCTTGACCCGAGCAGAGGATGAATAGGCCCCGCGGCGATTCCCCTTGGAAGAACAGTACGGCCCCTCTTGGATAAAAGGCGGTCTGGCGAAGCGAATTCAACTGCCTAAGCGTAGCTTGCGGAAGGCGGCAGAAGACCCCTTCTTCTCGCATCACGCAACCGAAACAGCTCTCAGTTGCGTTCACATTGAGCGGCCCCAGGACCACACTCATAGGACCGGATCACCTCTTTCCATACACGACATTGTGTCATTTGCGCCCCCAAGAAAGCAAGACCCATGCCAAGCGCGAACAAGGGGCAGTTGAAATCCTTTGCTCTCGCTGAGCCTTTCTGTCTGAACAAGGAGTGGTAGGTTGTCAGCTCCTTCGGGCTTTGAGTCGTGTGACGGTGGTCACAAAGGCCCTGTTCACCTATCACTGCGTGGACTAACTGATTCTCCCACAATCAACTCTGGAACCAGAGCTAAAAACAGGTCAGCACTTTGGATTTTTCTTGTCAAAGCAAATGGAAGTTTCGAATTGGATTTGCCTTTCAGCCAGGCCCGCAGCGTCAACCTCTCCGACTACGACATTTACGATGAGGCCAGCTTTGCGGGGTCGCAAGGCTCCACCGAGAATCCTTTCGTTTTCGCCGCCGCACAGCTTGGGAGAGGCGGATATCCACGAATTTTCAACATATGCACAGCAGGACAACTCGAAAACAAAGAGGCCGCCCGCGGGAGAACACAGCCGGCGCTGCTGGCAAAGAGACCCGACACCACAGGAACAGAAGTCTAAGGTCCCAAAAGAAGGAACGGTAAGCGTGACTTTTGCCCTGGAGGTGAAAGCACGCCAGCACAGAGGGTTTCACATTAACGGGAACTCCTCAGGAGGGAAACATGACATCGCAGCATCGCAAAGGAATGTTGGTGGCGGCTTTCATAGGAATAGCCGTTATTCTCCTTACATACTCAACGCCGGTTTCGGCGGTCCCTTCGTTTTCTCGTAGGTACCAAACAAGCTGCACGACCTGCCACGTGCTGCCTCCCAAGCTCAACGCTTTTGGGGTCGCTTTCAAGAATAACGGGTACCGCATACCCGGAGGCGACGAGGACTTGGTCAAGCAGCCTGATGTCTCCATGGGTTCGCCAGCATGGAAGCAAGTCTGGCCCAAAGGCGTCTGGCCGGGAGCCATTCCGGACCGCGTGCCCCTGTCACTTCACGTTGAGATGGTAACTGACATCGCGCCTCATGAGCCGGTCAAGCTCGATTTTGCGTTTCCCGAGGAGGTTGAATTCATGGCGGCCGGCACGCTCGGCGAAACCTTCTCTTACTTGGGCGAACTCGCCTTCGAATTTGCGGATGGCGAGACGGAGGTCGATTTCGAACGGGGGCACCTCGGGATGAATAATCTTCTGAAGACCCACCTGCTGAACCTCAGCATCGGACGGCTTGAAACCCGAGCTGCCCCCTTTTCCCGCTTCACGCGGCGCATGACTGACGCGGACTTCATTGTCAGTGATTTTCGGGCCGTCCCGGGAGCCTTTCGCTTCCGATCCCGTCAACAAGGAATTGAGTTGTGGGGGGCCAAGAACGGGCCGCGAGGTGGAGGGTTCGAGTACGGTCTGGGAGTGGTCAACGGCAGCGGCAGTTCCAACGACAACAACTCCCAAAAGGATTTCTACGCCAGCGCTTCCTACAAGTTTGGCGGCATGGGCGTGCTGGGTCCCACGAAAGCCCTGACCGCGTTGCCCAGCACGGAGGGCTACATCGACAACTCCTTCAGCGTCGGAGCATTTGGCTATGTCGGTCGCACCGGCGCAGACCCGCTTACCGAGATTCGTCATAACCGGGTTGGCGTGAAGTTTGATGCCTGGATTAATCGCCTGAATGTGTTTGGGGCTTACGTGCACGGACGCGACCGAGTGCTCGCCATTCCGGACCTCCAGTCAGTGAACTCCAACGCTTACTTCGTTGAAGCGAATGTCATGGCTTTGCCCTGGGTGATGGGCATTTTACGCTACGACCAAGCCATCGGGCCGCACGATTTCCTTCGCGTGAAGCGGGTCGTGCCCGGCGTCGCCCTCATGCTGCGGGCCAATATAATCCTGAGTGCAGAGGCGCAGCTTTTTCCAGGCGAGGGAAAGAATCTCTACAACGGCAGCGACGCTGACAGCGGGGGCGCGGTGCGACTGGCGTTCCTGTTCTGAACGAGCGACGCGGTGCCGGTCTCGCGGGCCAAGTCTCTGGGAGCGCTGCAGGCTAGAGTGGAAGCCTGGAGAACAATTGAGAAAGAGGCCGAATTCGAGCCTGAGCCGAAACAACAAGTCGAGGTGAGAAAAATGAGAAGATGCACATTAATCATTCTGGTGCTCGGCGTCTTTTTCGGCGCAACGGAAGCACGAGCGGGGGACGTTGTTGGCACCGTAAATCTGCTTCGCAACAACTCCGACGCTGTCGTCTACATTGAGCGGATCGAGGGGAAGACCTTCACGCCCCCCACCCAGAATCTCAAAATCGACCAGAAACAGATGGTTTTCATTCCCCACGTGTTACCGATTCTAGCGGGGACCACGGTGGAGTTCCACAACAGCGATGCCGTGCTGCACAACGTCTTCACGCCCTCAGCGGCGGGAGACAAGTTCAATCTCGGAAGTTGGCCGGCGGGAGTCGTCAAGACGTATACCTTCAAGAAGCCCGGTGTCGTGGCCTTGCTGTGCAACGTTCATCCGGAAATGTCAGCCTACATCGTCGTGGTGGAGACACCGTATTTCGATGTTACCGACAAGGAAGGAAAATTCTCCATCGAAAACGTCCCGACAGGGAATTACACGCTCGCGGTTTGGCACGAGAAAATCAAGAAAGGGCCAACCCAGACCGTAGCCGTACCTGAAAAGGGCAGCGTTCAGGTTTCATTTGAGAAGAAGTA
Organism: uncultured Acidobacteriota bacterium; assembly: GCA_964613505.1. Classification (GTDB taxonomy): domain Bacteria; phylum Acidobacteriota; class Terriglobia; order UBA7540; family UBA7540; genus CAZTHM01. The sequence goes on from CAZTHM010000085.1 coordinate 7,497, forward strand.
GATGCCGACCAAGTTGGTGAACCTTGATTGGCTGGAATCAAACTTCCCGTGCATGCAGGCTTGCCCGGTCCACACCCAGGCCGGGCGCTACGTGGCCTTGATTGCGGAAGGACGCTACGAGGAAGCCTATCGCTATGCGCGCGCGCCCAACCCCCTGGCGTCGATTTGCGGCAGAGTTTGCGGCCATCCGTGTGAGACGGCGTGCCGGCGAGGAGAATTTGATGCCCCGATCTCCATTCGCGCTTTGAAGCGCTTCGTGACGGAGCGGTATGGTCCCGAGTCACGCAATCCCATCGACGTTTTTCCTTACCAGAGCGGGGCAACTCGCCCGGAGCGAGTGGCCGTAATCGGGTCGGGGCCGGCAGGTTTGGCTGCGGCGCACGACCTAGCGCTGCTCGGCTACCCCGTCACGATCTTCGAGGCCGCCCCTGTCCCTGGCGGGATGCTCCACTTGGGCATCCCGGAGTATCGGCTGCCTCGCGAAGTAGTCCAGGCGCAGGTGCGGGAGGTCCTCGACTTGGGGCCGGAGCTCCGCCTGAACGCGCGGCTGGGTGACTTCTCCTTGAGCGACCTGCGCCGGGAGGGATTCAAAGCCATCCTGCTCGCCCTCGGACTCCACCGCAGCCGTGATCTTCTGCTTCCCGGTCGCGACTTGGACGGAGTGCTCACGGGCACTGACTTTCTATTGAACGTGAACCTGGGATATCGCTTTTCGATTGGGAAGAAAGTGGTGGTGATCGGCGGCGGCAACGTGGCCTTCGATGTGGCGCGTTCTGCCCTTCGCCAGCAACAGCAGCAGACGCTCGAAGTCCTCAAAAGCTTCCTCCTGCCGGATCAGCTCAGCGAGAGCGAACGTCAGGTGGCTATGAATGAACTCATGGATGTGTCACGCGCCGCCTTGCGAATGGGCGCGCGCGAGGTTCACCTGGTGTGCCTGGAATCGCGGGAGGAGATGCCGGCCTTTGAAGAGGAGATCGAAGAAGGGATGGAGGAAGGTCTGAAGGTCCATCCCTCCCTCGGCCCGCGGAAGTTTGTCGGCCAGAACGGCAAAGTGAGCGGCCTGGAGACGATCCGCTGCACCGCTGTTTTCGACGCCCAGCATCGCTTCAATCCCACTTTCGAGCCGGGCACGGAAAGCATCATTCCTTGCGACACGGTCATCCTGGCGATCGGTCAGACGTCCGACCTGTCGTTTCTCACCCCTGCAGATGGCGTCGAGGCAACACGCCAAGGCACTCTGAAAGTTGATCCCGATACTTTGATGACCACCGCCCCGGGAGTCTTCGCTGCCGGCGACATCGCCTTCGGGCCTCGCTTAATCATCAGCGCGGTCGCCGACGGCAAGAAAGCCGCTGAGCACATCGACCGATACCTGCGCGGACCGGCGTGGAAACCCAAGCCGCGTTACGTGCAGATTACCGTGCTCGACCATCACCAGATGGCGGACAGTTTCGACGAATATTCGCGCCTCCCCGTTCCAACAATTCCCCTCGACCGGCGGACCGGCATCACGGAGGTGGAGACAGGTTTCACCGAGCAAGAGGCGCGGCGCGAGGCCGAGCGCTGCCTGCGATGCTGGATCAACACCATCTTCGAAGGCAACGAGGCCGAGGGCACGGAGTGCATTCTCTGTGGGGGTTGCGTCGATGTCTGTCCGGAGAACTGCCTGCAACTCGTTCCCCTGAGCCAGTTGGGGATCTCTGAAAAGACCAAGGCCCGCCTTGCTGAACAATGTGCGTCCGATCCCTTGACCTTACAGCACGTCGATGCCGGCGACTTGGCTGCCGCGGAGGGCTCAGTGATGGTGAAAGACGAGACGATCTGCATTCGCTGCGGACTCTGCGCCGAGCGCTGCCCCGCCCACACCATCACCATGGAGGCCTTCGAGGTGTTTGACCACGAGCCGGAAGAAGTGAATGAAGAGGTGACGACGAAATGAGTTCGTCCGACGCTTTGTCCGATGGACTGGGCCGGCAGAAACCTGAAGCGGAATCGGAAGTCACCCGCCGTGACTTCCTGAACGAAATTGCCGTCGCCGCGCTGGGTGTAGCGGGGCTGGGTGCCACCGTCGTAACCGTCAAGTACCTTTCACCGAACGTGCTGTTTGAGCCGCCCACCCAGTTTCGGGCTGGCGCCCCGGACGACTTCCCGGTCAACTCGGTAACGTACATCCGGGACCAGCAGGTCTACATGGTCAGGATGCCAGCGGGTTTCTACGCTGTGTCGGCGGTGTGCACCCACTTGGGGTGCATCACCCAATGGAAACCGGAGGACAACCA
>CAZTHM010000085.1:9875-11203 GCA_964613505.1 uncultured Acidobacteriota bacterium
GAGAAATCTCTGCGTTTTCGCGCCACCTATTACCTCGGCTCGTTTTCATTTTTCCTCTTCGTGGTGCTGACAATCACCGGCGTCTTGCTGATGTTCTACTACCATCCCGGGGTGCCCGAGGCCTACAGGGACATGAAGGACTTGCGGTTCGTGGTTTCGAATGGGGCCTTCCTGCGCAATCTTCACCGGTGGGCGGCACATGTGATGGTCGTCGTCGTCTTCTGGCACATGTTCCATGTCTTCTTTCGTGGTGGCTACAAGCCTCCGCACGAATTTAACTGGGTGGTGGGAGTCGGCTTGCTCCTCGTGACCCTTTTCCTGAGCTATACCGGCTACCTTTTGCCCTGGGACCAACTGGCCTTCTGGGCGATTACGGTGGGGACGAACATCATCTCCTACGTCCCGATTCTGGGCCATCCGATTCGTTTCCTCCTCCTGGGTGGAAACATCATCAGCGAGAACGCGCTCCTGCGCTTCTACGTTTTACACTGCATCATCCTGCCGTTGGCAGCAGTGATCCTGATTGCCGTCCATTTCTGGAGAATTCAAAAGGACGGCGGACTAACAGTGCGAGAGGATCATGAGCGAAAAGCCTAGCTACGAAGCAGGATTCGGGTCAGACGCACTCAAGGACCCCCAGCGCATCGTCTTCATCACCAAGAAGACCTCCGCCAAGGTCAAGGGAGACGTGGGGCGACAGGTGATGTCGTTTCCCCACGTCATTCTCCGCGAGACCATCGCCTTCCAGGTCCTGACCATCGTGCTGGTGGTGATCTCACTCTTCTGGGATGCGCCGCTCGAGCAACTGGCCAACCCACTTCTAACCCCCAACCCTGCCAAGGCGCCCTGGTACTTTCTGGGGTTGCAGGAGCTCTTGCACGACTTTCCGCCCGTGGTGGGGGGCGTGTTGATTCCCACTTTGGTGGTCGTGGCTCTCGTCGTCATCCCATATTTCAACATCAACATTGAGGGCGCGCCGCTGTGGGCAGGCAACCGCGGTCGTCGCTTCCCCCTCGTCGCGGGGATAGTGGCCGCGCTGCTGGCGGTCCTGGGATCCTATCAGGCCTGGACAGTGCTCGTGCCAACGGCAGTTGTCGGAGGAATGGTTTTGTACTCCAACTTCCTTGCACCCGGGCAAGGGCAAATGGCCGGTTTTCTGCGCTCTCGTCCGCTCCCCTGGTGGGTGATGACATGGTTCATCGCTGTTTCGCTGACTCTGACGATAGTCGGCACATTCTTCCGCGGCCCCGGCTGGTCGTGGGTATGGCCCTGGAGATAGTGTGAGTCCTGAGGATATGGGGAAAATCCCGAAGCGGCTGCGGCTGTCC
>CAZTHM010000086.1:0-11118 GCA_964613505.1 uncultured Acidobacteriota bacterium
TCGTCAAAAATAAAATTGCCGCTCCCTTTCGGGAGGCAGAATTTGATATCCTATACGGAGAGGGGATCTCCAAGGAAGGCGACGTGATTGACGTCGGCGCCGAGCGGAACATTTTCGAGAAGAGCGGCGCCTGGTTTTCCTATGGGGGAGAACGCATTGGCCAGGGCCGCGAGAACGCCCGGCAGTTCCTTCGAGACAATCCTGACGTCCGCAAGAAAGTGGAAATCGAGATTCGCAAGGCCTTGAACCTGCCGCTTCCGACGGAATCGGCTGAAAAGGAAAGCGTGAGCGCGGCCAAGGCCAAGAAGTAGAGCATCACGGACCATCTTTCTGGGGAAGCTCCTTGGGTGACCGGCGCCAGGGTCGGCAAGGGGCAAGGAATCAACCCACAACACCAAGGAGGCTTCGACATCCCAGTGCATAAAAAGATTGCCATCCTGGCAGTGGCAGCTTTTTGGCTGTTTGGAAGCGATTTCCTCGAGGCCGCGTCCGATCCAGTGCGGCGGAACCCCGCAAGCGGGACTTCCTCCTCCAAGCCTGCCCTGCGTTCCAGTTCCCGTACGTCCATCAGCAGCAAGTCCAAGAGCAAGGCTCGTCGCGGCCGCGCTCGGCGACGGCCCAACCCGTGGCGGATCAGTTCCTACGGCGATCCCACCGCCGGAGACAACCCTGCGGGCGAGGACCCGCTGGTCCGCGAAGCGGCCGTCGAGGCGCTGGGAAAATGGAACGGCAGCGTGGTGGTGGTTGACCCGAACAGCGGCCGTATCTTCTCGATCGTCAATCAGCCTCTGGCTCTCTCCAGCGCTTTCACCCCCTGCTCAACTTTCAAACCCGTTGTCGCCCTGGCGGCGCTCAAGGAAGGTCTGATCACTGCTGAGACCAAGCTGCGCGTGGGACGCCGCACGCGCATGGACCTGACCGAAGCCCTGGCGCATTCCAACAACCCGTTTTTTGCCACCCTCGGAAAGCAACTGGGGTTCGACCGGCTTTTCGAAATCGCTCACCGTTTCGGGTTCGGTGAAAGGACGGGCTTGAATATCCCCGGAGAATCGCCGGGCCGTTTTCCCGACGCGGCGCCCAAGGATGGCGGCGTCGGGTTGATGTCGAGTCATGGCAAGGCCATCGAGGTCACGCCGCTGCAGATGGCTGCCGTGATTTCAGCCATCGCCAACGGCGGCACGGTCTTTCATCTCCAGTACCCACGCACCCCCGAAGAAATTGAACAACTCCAGCCCCAAGTTCGCGGCCAACTGGACGACCTCGCGGAATACTTCCCCCACGTCCGAGAGGGTATGGCAGCGGCGGTCCTCTACGGGACGGCCCGCTCGGCTTTTGACCCCGAGGAACAGATCTACGGCAAGACGGGAACGTGCAGCGAGGCCGGCGCACGACTGGGCTGGTTCGCCTCGTACTCGCGCGAGCAGCAGGCCAAATACGTGGTGGTGGTTCTTCTGCGCGGCGGAAAAATGATGTACGGCCCGCACGCCGCCGAGATCGCCGGCCGGTTTTACCGCGGCCTGCGCCTGAAGGAACAGCCTCCCACTCAGGCCAGCGCTCCCGGACCGCTCATCGGCGGCTTCAGGCCCTGATTCGGCGGCTTCCGGTTGGACATCGCTTGGTCACGAAGTCTGCAGCCCAAAAACCTTTTCGGTATAGAGCCTGCTCGCCTTCAAGTCTTCTTCGAGTGACCGCGTTTTGGTCGTCCCTTTCTCGTAGGCGAGTTCCACCACCAGGTAGCCCCCGTATCCTGTCTCCTTCAAGTACTCCGCGACCTTGTGGTAGTCGACGTCGCCGTCGTTCAGATCCTCCATCCATACGCCGGCCTTCGAGTTGCGGAGGTGAAGGCTTTCGAGACGGCTACCGACTTCGCGCAGGAAGGCCATCGGTTCCTGGCCGCCGCGATAAGCCCAATGGACATCAACACAGCAACCCACCAATTTGGGGTCGGTGTTCGCCAACTGGTGCCGCCATTCGCGCGCGTTTTCGACAAGCTCAGGAGTGTGATGATGAACCATCAAGCGGACGCCCAACTTCCCGAGTTCGGTCCCAAGCTGATTCAGGTAGCGCGCCTGCGTCGCCAGTTCCTCGTCCGACTTTCGCCCCTGATTGGGCTTGGGACTCGGATTCGTGACAATGCCTCGGACGCCAGCCTCCTTTGTTGTCTGCGCCAGTTCCACAATGGTCTTGACCGAGTACTCGGCCCTGCGCGCTTCGTGCAGCGTGCTGTTGGCGTAAAACGTAGGCATTTTGAGGCCGTACTTTTTGAGCAGCCCCAGGGTCTTCTCACGCAACTTCGAATCCACAAAGCTGTCGTTCAGGTCAACGTTCGAATAACCCGCGCTTTTGAATCCGGCAAGCATTTCTTCGACGCCGTCAGGTAAAGATTTTTTCGCAGCCTCGAAATGCTGAATCCAAATGTAGGCTTGTACGGAGAGAATAGGATGATAACGGGGCGAAGCCACTCCGAATGGTCCCGCAAGTGAACTCCCTGCCAATGCGGCCATCTTCGCCAATGCTTCACGTCGCGTGCAATTCCACTCGCTCATCGGACACCACCTCTTTGATTTTCCCAGCGCCCTCGAGGAAAGATTGCTCATCCTCACAGTCGCTTTTCGATGCGCTCCTCGAAGGCGAAATCTACTTCTCATTCGACAACAGGTCAAGGGAAGGTCGCGGGCAGGCAGAATCGGCCACAGGGGCGACACGTGAATCGCCCCTGCTCAATCAGAATGGACTGCGGAGGGTTTTCAGGAGGACTGCTGGTTTCCTGCGTGCAGGCCGCATTCCTTCTTAGTGGCTTCTTCCCACCACCAACGGCCTTCGCGTTCGTGCTGGCCGGGGAGGATGGCGCGGGTGCAGGGTTCGCAGCCGATGGAGACGAAGCCGCGATCGTGAAGCGCGTTGTACGGGACGTTGTTCTCGCGGATATAACTCCACACCTGTTTGGAAGTCCAGTTGGCCAGCGGATTGAATTTGATCAATTGGTGGCCGTTGCTCCCAAACGTGGGGTCAGCCTGGATGACAGGCACCTGGGCGCGCGTTCCGGGGCTTTGGTCGCGCCGCTGGCCGGTCACCCACGCTCGAAAGCTTGACAGCGCCCGGCGCAGCGGCTCGACCTTGCGGATGTCGCAGCACTCCTTGTGCCCGTCTTCATAAAACGAAAACAGGCCTTTCTCCCGGACGAGCTTCTCGACGGCCTCGGGCCGCGGGAAAAAGACTTCGATCGGGAGCCCGTAATGCTCGCGGACTTTCTCGATGAATTGATAGGTCTCGGAATGCAGCCGGCCGGTATCGAGGGTAAAGACGCGTGGCTTGGCGCCGAGCTTGGAGGCCATATCCACGAGCACCACGTCTTCGGCGCCGCTAAAGCTGATGGCGAGGTCGGGCGAGTATTCTTCAATGGCGAAAGCCAGGATCTCTTGCGGATGCCGGGCCGCGTAAGACTCGGCGAGTTCACTGAACGAAGCGATTTGAACACCCATAGTTTCCGTGTCTTGTACCTTTCTGAGAGTTTTGCTGGGAGCAGTTTAGCCTGCGATAAGCAAGCGTGCGCCCAGTGAGAAATAGAGAACGCTATAAAGCCAGCTGAAATACCGCTCGGGAATGAGCCTCGTCAACCGGCTTCCCAACACCACTCCGGGCAGCGCTCCCGCGGCCAGTCTCAGGAAAAGGCCGCTGTTGAAATGGCCCATCCAGACGTGAAACGAGCCGGCGAGCGCCATCGTCACCAAGCCGAACGTGATGTCGGTCCCCACGAGCGCGCCGAGCGGGAGCGGAATCAGAAGGAGCAGGAAGATCATCAGCAAGCTGCCGCTGCCGATCGAAGTGAGCGCCACCAGGAAGCCGACGGTCGCACCCGCCGCGACCAGACGCGCGATTTCCCGCCGCGTGCCGATTTCGAGCGAGCCGCTCCGCCGCTTGATGTAACCGTTCCGGACGAAGGGCAGAGCCACCGCAACCGCAAACAGCGTCACGGCCAGAATCGTCTTCAGGGCATGGTCAAGCTGGCTGGTCTCGAGGTGGGATTTGAGGTAGCTCACGAACCAGATACCACCCAACGTGCCCGGAATACTTCCCGAGATCAAGTATCCCGCCAGCCGCCAGTGAACCTGTCCGAGCCGCCGATGCTCGATTACGCCCAGCAATTTCGTGACCGCGCCGTTGACGATGTCCGTCCCGATGATGACCAACGCCGGGAAGGGAGTGAAGATCAGCAGCAGCGGCGTGAGCATGACGCCGCCGCCCGTGCCGGTGAGTCCGATTAAGGTTCCCGCGATGAATCCAAGTAACGTGATCAGCATGGTTTCTTTTGCCCGCTCCTGGTATCCCCCCAGCCCGGAATCGGGCAATCTCCCGTTGAGAAGAATCCGTAAAACAAAAACGCCCGCCAGCGTTGGTTCGCTAGCGGGCGCTCTGAATAAGACCTGGTCTGTTTGGGGGCTTACAAGTCGGTCAGTTCAGAAGGCATGACGCCGCTAGCGGACGGACAACAACAACACATCCGCATCGCCATCATGCCCGACATCGACTTGTGAGCCTTATCCATTGCTTCTGAAACACGAAGCTTACCACCGACGGTTTGTCAGTGTCAATCATTTTTTTTGATGGCACGCATAAACGGGATTGACCCCTCGCGCCACGGATTGGCCTCCGTTTTCGTACGGTAGTAGGGGCGACCCGGTGGGCCGCTCCTACACCTTTTCCAGCGCGATCTCGAGATCGCGGATGATGTCGTGCCAATCCTCCAGGCCGATGGAGAGGCGGATGCCTTCCGGGTGCATCCCGAACGCGCGTTTCTGCTCGTCGGGCAACGCCGAGTGGGTCATCGAGAACGGATGCTCGATGAGGGTCTTGATCTGCCCCAGGCTGACGGCCAGCGTGATGGTGTAGGCGTGCTCGGCGAGGTAATCGACCAGCTTTTCCGCCTTCGATTCGCGCCCGCTGCCGTTCTTGAGGACGAAGTAGACCATGCCGCCGGGGGCGAACTTGCCATCGGAATTCACCATCTGCCGGTGAGCCAAGGGCTTCTGCCCAAAGCACTCCGCGCCGGGATAGGCGACGCTTGCGACCTTGGGATGGTCGCAGAGGAATTTGGCCACGCGCTGCGCGGTCTTCTGCTGGTTCACCATGCGCGTGGCGAGTGTAGGCAGGCCGTACACCAGAATCGCCCAGGCGCTGCGTGGCGAGAGCACGCCGCCGAAATCCTTGCGGAAGAGCATCAGGTGGTTGTACCAGGCCGACGAAGCGATTACCGCGCCGCCCATATCGGTGCCAAAGCCGCCGATGTCTTTCGTCAAGCTCTCTACCACGATATCGGCGCCGAGCTTGAGCGGCCGCTGGCAGTAAGGCGTCGCGAAGGTGTTGTCCACAATCAAGAGAACGCGGTCCTTCTCTTCGCGGCCGGAATTGATTTGGTCGGCGAGGCGGCGAATCTCCGCGATGTCGACCAGCTCCATCGTCGGATTGACTGGGGTTTCGAAGTAGAGCGCGCGCGTCGCGGGGGTCACCTGCTTGGCCAAGGACTCCGGTTTCAGGAAGTCTCCGAAGCGCGCCTGCATCCCGAAGCGCGGCAGCCAGTTGGTCATCAGGCTGTAAGTGCAGCCGTAGAGAATCTGGTGGGCCAGCACCTCCTGCCCTTGGCGCAGCGTCGCGCCCAGCGCCGCGCTGATCCCGGCCATCCCGCTGGCGAAGGTGACGCAGACGTCGCCGCCTTCGGCGTAGGCGAGGTTCTCCTCGAGCATCGCCCGTGTGGGCTCGTCCAGGCGGTCATAAATATAAATCGGAAGGTGGCCGCTGAGCGCCTCGTCGGCGGAGGCGAACTGCACAAAGCCCTGCGCGCCGCGGTGCACCGACGTCAGCCGGAAAGCCGTCGAGTGAGAAATGGGGGGAATGACGTTGTGGTTGTAATCCCACTTCTTGCTCTCGAAGTTCCCGTGAATCAGGTGGGTGCGCATCCGGTAGTCTTCCTTGCGGGCGTGGGGTTTGCGGGTTTCCATGGCGACACCTCGACTGAGCGAGTTTTCACACTCTGAGAAAGGTGAGCACGCTCAATGCCGACGCTCTCAGCCGACGCATCGCCTGGGACTTCCTGTCGGACCGTTCAGGCAAGGCTCTGCAATCTCGGGCGGCTCATATCCGCTTCGCGACTGTCCGAACAGCGGGAGCAAGGGCTCAGAGCGGTTGGGATGCATTGACAACATTTGTCCACTCATTTGTTTTCAATAACATGATGGCTTCGGTCTTTCATTTTGGCTATTCTGAGCCCTCAATTTCGCTCCGGCGCGTGCCGATGCGACATACCTTCCAGCCTTCAGCATTCGTCTTCCGGGCCGCAAGTGGTTTTTGGTATTCCCACCGTCGAACCCCGGTCTCCGCGTTCCACCCCCTCCTCGAAACGGACATTTTGTCACATCGTGACCTACTCTCCTAGACTATCATAAGTGAGTGGGCTTGGCAAGGGAGAGTCGCGCGCGGCGGGAAGAAAGCCGGATGATCCGAGGAGAGACTGAGCGCGCCGGGCAGCGTACCAGGGCTGACATGGGGGCCCACGCCTACAAGTGTTTTTCCAAGTCCGGAAGCGAGGTGATGCGCGGGGATTCGGCGTGCGGGTAGGCGCCGACGCGGTCAATAAGGACGCCGCGCAGGCCGGCGAGGTAGGCGCCGCCCATGTCGGTGGCGTTGGTATCGCCCACAAAGACGGTTTCGCCCGCGTTGGCTCCCGCGCGCTCCAGCGCCACGCGGAAGATTTCCGGATGGGGTTTTTCCACCCCGACGAGTGCGGAATCAAAGATGGCGTTGAAATATTGGGCGAGGTTCACTCTCTCGAGTTGTTGCTCCATCGTGCCGATGGAATTGGAAATCACGCCCAAGTAGTATCCTTGCTCGCGGAGCTTCGCAAGAAACGGCGGCGTCTCAGGCAGCACGCGCGACCAGAGCGTAATGTCGCCGAAGCCTTTTCCGACGTGCCGCATCAGGCGCTCGTGTTCCGGCTCGGGCACGCCGACGCGCAGCACCAGCGCCTTCAGATATTCAAACCAATAATAGTGGTCGATGGTGCGCGGAACCGTGCCTTGCCGGATCTGCGGCCAGAGCCACTCGTCGAGCTTCTGCTTGCCGGCGCGCTCGGCGGCGAAGAAATCCTCCGCCGTCGCGGCGTAACCCTGCTTGGTCAGGTCTTCTGCCAGCTCCTCGACGCGCGGATAGATCAGCGTGTTTCCGGCATCAAAGAAAATTGCTTTCAGATTGGAAGTCATCGTTCGGCTTTTGTGGAGACTAGCGTTGAGGAAAGTGGGAGGTCCTCGTTAATCAGGAAGCACGCCATTAGCGGTGCACCCGGACGTCTTCGTCCTCTCCGCGCTTGGCTGCGTAGCTCAAGGCAGCCCGGACGTCCTCGACCGTGATGCTGTACTCGTGGGCCACTTCCTCGAGGGAATCGCCCGCCGCCACAGCCCCCACGACGATGGCGACCGGGACACGCGTGCCTTCAATTACCGGCTTTCCAAATCGGACCGCAGGGTCCACCGCGATCCTGGGTGCAATCAATTCCATCGCTCAATTCCTGGCACGAATTATAGCATATCCGCGAATTGCCATCGGGCTGGCGTCTCGTTGCAACGCAGAGGCTCGAATTCCCTTGACCGCCTCTCGGCATGTTTCTAAAGTAGAAAATCCGGTCCGGGGACATGAATCCATCCATCGCATGTGGTCGCGAAAGAGCGGTCTGGCTTCTCCTCGCAGTGGTCTCGCTGGTTGCCGTCTTGAAAGCCCAGGCCCCCGCTGCGGAAGAAAAGAATCTCTCCGCGAAACCACCTGCCCCGGCCACGCAGCCCGATGCGGAAAAGTCCGCCCAGAATCCCAATCCCTTGGAAGAGGAGTCCCGGGCACTTCAGAAGACCTTTGAATTGTCTCCCAATGACCCCCAGGCGCTGATCAAGGGCCTGGAAGATTTTCTGGCGCGATTTCCGCAAAGCGCCCGGCGCGGCCAGATCCTGCGCACGATTTACTCGCAGGCGCTGCAGGCCAACGATCAGCGCAAGGGTATCGAGACTGGCGAAAAACTGCTGGAACTGAATCCCGAGGATCCCGACCTGCTGAGCGCGCTGACCGATCTTTACGGCCGGCACACGGACGCCGCGAGTCGCGCCAAGGCGCTCACCTACGCGACACGGTTTGTTGAGCACGCTGAGAAACTCGCGACACAATCCCCGCCCGCGGAAATCCCCGCCGAGAAGTGGACGGAGGTGCATACCTTGATACGCGCCACGGCCTACTTCCTGCGCGGCAAAGTCCACGCCCAATCGGGCGAGAGCCACGAGGCCGTGAGTGATTTCGAACGGAGCCTGGCCATTTACCCGACGGCGGAAGTGGCGGAGCGCCTGGGCGATGTGGTGATGCAGCGCGAGGACGCCGACCGCGCCATCGACGCATATGCGACCGCGTTCGCGATTCCCGACAAGCGCGCCGACCCGGCGCGCCGCGAGCAAGTCCGCCGCAAACTCGGCAGCGCCTACGTCTCGAAACATCAGTCGGAAGAAGGTCTGGGCGAACTCATCCTGGCCCGCTATGACGAGCTCGCCTTGTCTCTCGCCGCGCGTTTCAGGACGGACGGCAAGGCCAGCAAGGAATCCCGCGATCCGTCGGAATTTGTTTTCCAGCGCCTGGACGGCTCCGAGATGCGCCTCCGGGAACTGCAGGGCAAAGTCGTCGTGATGGATTTCTGGGCGACGTGGTGCGGACCGTGCCGCCTGCAGGGCAAGCTCTTAGAAAACGTCCGGGAGAATTTCCGCCAGGAACCCAATGTGACTTTTCTCGCCGTCAACACCGACGAAGACCGCTCCGGCGTTCCCAACTTTCTGAAAGAAGAAAAGTGGACCACACCGGTTGTTTATGGTTTGGGACTGGATCAGTTGCTGGGCATCCGCGCTCTTCCGACGGTCTTAATCCTGGACCGTGAGGGACGGGTTGCTTACCGCCAGGCAGGGCTGGACCCCGGGACGTTCATTTCGACTCTGGAAGAAAAAGTGCGCGAGGCGCTGAAGAAGAATTGAATCATTTTTTCATTGAGTCATTGATTCATTTCGTCATGGAATTGCCGCGGATGGCTGCCTCGAAGCCAGGTGCGCAGGACAGTTCTCGCAAGCGCTCTCTCTTCTCTTCCTCCGGCATAAATGCAGCGTTGATCGCGTTCTCGGACAATTGCACGATTTGCGAGCGAGCGAGCGAAAAAACTTCGGCGGTCTGAAGGAATTCATTTTCGAGGCTGGTCCCGAACATGGCGGGGTCATCGGAATTAAGAGTGACCACGAGGCCGCCATCGAGGAACCGCGGCAGTGGGTGATCCTCGAATCGAGCGATGAGGCCGGTGGCGACGTTGCTGGTGGGGCAGACCTCCAGCGGAATCCGTCGCTCGCGCAGCAGCGCCATCACGCTGGGATCTTGAATCGCTGTTAACCCGTGGCCGATGCGCTCCGCGCCGAGCAGCTCCACCGCTTTGCGAATGCTCTCCGGGCCAACCGCTTCACCGGCGTGGGCGGTCAGGCGCAATCCCGCCTCGCGCGCCTCGCGGTAGATATCGGTAAAGAGTTCCGCCGGGCCGCGCTCTTCGTCGCCGCCGATTCCGAAAGCCACCACGCCGCGCTCGCGATAGCGAATCGCCCACCCCAGGACTCCTCTGACGTGCTCAACGCCGAAGTGGCGAATGGCGTCCATGATCCATCGAATGCGAACTCCCAGCCGCGCTTCCGCTTCCGAGGCGGCCGCGGAGATGGCTTCGAAAACCGCTTCGACCGATTGCTTTTTCCAGAGGACCACTCCGGCGGAAAAAATGACCTCGGCGTACTTCACGTTCTGAGTCTTCAGCCACTCCATCAGGCGCGTGGTGACCAGCGCGTAGTCCTCGGGAGTCTTGAGGAGCAACGTGACGACGCCGAAAGCTTTAAGGAAACTCTGGAAATTGCCGTAACGGAAGGATTGCCGCCGGCGCTCGCTGACCCAGTTGCCCACTTCCCGCCGCAGCAAGCTCTTGTGGCGCGAAAGCTCGCGCAACGTTTCCGGCTGGACACTGCCCTCGAGGTGGAGATGGAGTTCGACCTTCGGGAGGCTGTGGACGAAGGAGCGCATTGGAGAGTCAACTTCGCCCATTAAAAAGGTTTCAGCCGTCAGCGCTCAACTCGAACTCAAGAGGTCTTGTTGCTGAGGGCTGAAAGCTGATGGCTGATGGCTGCCTCACCGCGACGGCAGCGCCGGCCGGCCGGCATTGAGCCAGGCGGTGTACCAATAGGACCCGGCGTCGTGAGCGGCGGCGTTAATTTCTCTTACCGCCGTCGAACCGATCTGGGAATAGAACCGATCGAAATAGTCGTCGTTATAATCGCGGAGTCCTTCGAGCGATTGCTGGTCCGCCCAAACCACTTGGCTGACCCAACTGTTAGTTTCCAGGACGGCGCCAAACGCGTATTCCGTTGGGTCGTCGATCTTGATCGCGGGCGCGGGCCGAAAAATGAAGAAACCCTGAAAGCGATCGATCAGTGTGACGCCGAAGCGCGTCGCCAGGCCCGCCTGCCCGGTCAACTGTCCGTCGTAGTTCGAGGTCGTGTGCAGGGGATCGTGCGCGTCGGCGACGTAGTGGCCGAGCGCGGCGGCGGCAAGTTTGGCCTCGTCCCAGTTCTGGGCCTTCAGCGCGTTGGTCAGACGCAGGCTGTATTCCCCAACGTGCCAGGGGAGCAGACCGTTGGTGTTGATCTTCCCGGAGCCGAATTTCTCGACGGCAGGTTTGAAGCCGTGAGGCAAAGCACGGTACGGAAACAGTCCGTACTTGTCCAGATACATGTAGTGGCGCTTGCGCTCGTAACGGTCTTTCTCCATCCACTGGTTTGGGTCGTTGGCATGGTCAATGAGGAACTGGCGGTTGGCTTCAAAAAAGCTGCGAATTTCCGGCGGCAGTGTTTCGACGGCCCAGTTGTTCACCAGGCGGTGCGCCGTCGGGCCCCAGGCCCATGCGGCCGTTCCGGCCGACAGCCATACCGACAGCGCGACGACCAGACGGGCGAAGAGAGAATGGGTCACCTTCGTCTGTTTCGGGGCTGGCGCAGGATCAGCAGATTCCATCACTGTCGGCTC
>CAZTHM010000087.1:0-11057 GCA_964613505.1 uncultured Acidobacteriota bacterium
CCGGGCGGCCCCTGCCGGCTCCTTCGTTCCTCGTAGCGCCGGAGCATCTCGTTGAATTTCGGCAATTGCTCGGGGGTCAGGATCTGCCGGATGCGGATGCTAGTCTCATCACGAATGGACTTGAACTGAGGCTCCACTTGCTTTCGTTGTTCGTCCATCTTCTTAAAAGACTCTTCCATGATCTTGTCGAGTTGCGCCGTCTGGTCGGCGCTGAGCTTTAGTTCGGTGGTAAAGCGGCGGACGATGCGTTGCCGGTCGGGGCGCCGTGGCCGGTGGCTCCGATTCCAGCCGAAGAAAACCGTGGCCGCTCCGCCCACAACGCAGCCGAGAAGAAAAGTAACAACGAAATAGACGTAAGCTCGCCGTGTCATGGTTTGTTTCCGGTTTCGGACTCCTCCGTTGCCGACGGCGCCTGCGCCGCGTCGGAATTCTCAAGCGACTCGTCGCTGAAACCAGCATCATTTCCCACAGATGCCACATCCGACTGCGCCCAATAAAGCTCCGCGGCAGTCGCATCGCGCAGCGGACCTGAGGAAGGCACGGCCAGCACGAGGAGGAGCAGCAGCGCCAGCGTGCCCGCGACGTAGACGACCCGCCGCCCCACGCGTTCGAAGAATTCCTCCGCAAAGGTCTGAGTGGCCGCACTCTCGTCCAGGCGCCGCAACAGGCGTTCGGCGAACCCCCAGGAAGGCTCCGGGACGGGCTCACGGGCAAGCGCCAGGAATCCGCCTCGCAAGAGTCCCAAATCGCGCGCGTAGAGGCGGCATTCTGGGCACCCGGATAGGTGCGTCCGAGCCGGTTCCGCCAGATCCTGCAACCAGCCTTCCAGAAGTGTTTTGCGCACTTCTTCGCAACGCATCGGTTATTTCCCCCTTGCCAGGCTTCGGAAATCCTCGAGCATTCGCTTGCGGGCGCGGTGAAGCCGCACCTTGACGGTGCTGACGTTCAACTCCATGATCTCGGCAATTTCCTCCACCGACATGCCCTCCAACTCTTTCAGCCCCAAAACGATTCGATCCTCGGCCGGGGCGCGGTCCAGGAGTTTTCCCACCAGGTCGCGCAGCGCGGCCTGCTTTTCGGGATCCGGGGATCTATCCTCGGCCCTCTCGACGCGCGTATCAAACTCCTCCCGCTCGCCTTCGGTCGCCTGCCAATCAAAATCGATCCGCGAGGCGCGCTCCCGGCGCAAGTAATCGTAGCACTGGTTAACCGTGACTCTCGAAAGCCACGCCGCGAACGACGACTGGAAATTGTAAGTGCGCAGGGCCCGAAACACCTTGATAAAAACCTCCTGCGCGATGTCCTCCACGTCGTTGCGCCGCCGGACCAGCCGCGCCACATGGGAAAGGACGCGCCGTTGATAGCGTTCGATGAGGGAACCGCAGGCCTCCCGCTCCCCGCGCTGGGCGGCCTTAATCCACCGAACTTCTTCGGACGCCTGGTCAGGTGGGCCTGGCATTCCAATTCCATGGGGCTCGCCTTCCTCATCTGCAAAGACGAAGAAAAGCTTGCCGAGGTTACTGCCCATTATGACAGTCTCGACATAACCTGTTTGAAATTTTAGTTGACCAGATTTGCACGGTGTGGAAGAATGCCTTCATGGTCATAAGCACAAGATTAAGGTCTCTGCGCGAAGAAAGAAAGTTCTCGCAGGGTGATATCGAGAAGCGCACTGGGCTGCTGCGCTGCTACATCTCGAGGGTGGAAAACGGGCACACCGTCCCGTCGATTGAAACCCTGGAGAAGCTTGCGGCGGCGCTCGAAATCCCCCTCTATCAGTTGTTTTATGAGGGAGAAGAGCCGCCCCCCTTGCCCAATTTGAGCAAGCGGACAAGTGCGGAAGAGCTGGTCCTGGACGCCGAGGCGCAGAAAGAAAATCGCTTCTTCCTTAAAGTGCGGCGTCTGCTCGGCAAGATCGACGAGCGGGATCGCCAGCTCCTGCTTTACATGGCCCAGAAGCTCGCGAGCCGGTAAAGCCTTCCAGCGCCACCTCCCGAGCGTCTCGAAGGAGTGGCACCTTCGACGCCGAGTGGTGAGTTATTCCCATTCGATGGTTCCGGGCGGCTTGGAAGTTATATCCAACACGACCCGGTTCACCCCTTTTACTTCATTGACAATCCGAGTCGCCATGCGTTCCAACAAAGCGTGGGGCAGTTTGGCCCAGTCGGCGGTCATGCCGTCCTCGGACTCGACCGCGCGCACGGCAATCGTCGAGGCGTAAGTCCGCGCGTCCCCCATCACCCCCACACTCGAAACCGGCAGGAGCACGGCAAAGGACTGCCACAAGCGGTGGTAAAGTCCCGCGGCGCGCACTTCCTCCACCACAATCGCGTCCGCCTCTCGCACCATCCGCAGTCGCTCCTCGGTGACCTCGCCCACAATCCGCACCGCCAGCCCGGGCCCCGGAAAGGGCTGGCGGCTGACAATCTCCTCGTCCAAGCCTAGTTCCCTGCCCACCACCCGTACTTCGTCCTTGAACAACTCGCGCAGCGGTTCGATCAGCTTGAACTTCAAGTCCTCCGGCAACCCGCCGACGTTGTGATGGCTCTTGATGGTCGCGGCGGGGCCTTTGAAGGACACCGACTCGATGACGTCGGGATAGAGCGTCCCCTGCACCAGGAATTCGGGATTCCCAATGCCGCGCGCCTCTTCTTCAAACACCCGGATGAATTCCTCGCCGATGATCTTGCGCTTTCTCTCCGGATCGGTCACACCGCGCAGCCGGTCGAGGAAGCGTTTCGACCGGTCGACGGCGCAGACGTTCAAGTGCGCCTGCTCGCGCAGCTTGGCCGTGACGCGCTCGAATTCATTCTTACGCAGGACGCCGTTATCCACAAAGACGCAGGTCAGCCGGTCGCCCAGCGCACGCCCCACGAGCGTGGCGGCTACGGCGGAATCAACGCCACCGGAAAGCGCGCACAACGCGCGGCCATCGCCCACCTGCTCGCGCACGCGCTCCACCGTCTCCGCGATGAACGAGCGCGGAAACCAGTTGGGCTGAATGCCGCAGATGTTCTGGACAAAATTCTTCAGGATGTCGCTGCCGCGCTCGGTGTGCCGCACCTCAGGATGGAACTCCACCGCATACTGCCTGGCCTGAGGATTCTCAATCACGGAAATGGCGTTCTCCGTCCGGCCGGTAATCTCGAAACCCGGCGGCACCGCCGTCACGTGATCGCCGTGGCTGTTCCAAACGCGCAGCGGAGTGGGAATTCCCTGCAGGACCTTGCTCTCTCCACAAATGTCGAGCTGGGCAAATCCGTACTCGCGGCGCGACGCAGGCTCCACTTTGCCGCCCAGCTTGTGGCTCATCCATTGCAGGCCGTAGCAAATTCCCAGCACGGGCAAGTTCATCTTCAGCACGCGCTCGTCGCACACCGGCGACGCCGGGTCGTACACCGACGACGGCCCGCCGGAAAGAATCAGCGCCTGCGGCGACATCTTCACGAGTTGATCGAACGCGATGTTGCACGGGACGATCACCGAGTAAACGTTCATCTCCCGAATGCGGCGCGCAATGAGCTGCGTAAACTGTGAACCAAAATCGAGAACGACGATGGGATGGGGTTGGTCCATTTTGTTCCGTAGGGGCGACCTTTATGGTCGCCCGCGATGGGCGGGCATCCGCCATCTGGCGGACCCGCCCCTACTTCACAACGATATTCACCAGCTTCTGCGGGACCACGATCAGCTTGACGATCTGGCGGCCGTGGAGGTACGACGCGACTTTTTCTTCCGCCTGGGCGCGCGCGCGGATTTCCTCTTCCGTGGCGCCCACGGCGACGCGGATGCGGCCACGCAGCTTGCCGTTCACCTGCACGGGGATTTCGAGCTCTTCTTCCGCCGCCAATTCCGCGTCGAAGGCGGGCCAGGAGGTCCGCAGCAGCGGCTCCGTGTGGCCCAACTCCTCCCAGAGCTCATCGGCGATGTGCGGCGCGAACAGTGAGAGGATCACGAGCAGAGGCTCGACCGCGCTCTTCAGAATTTCCAGCCGGATCTTCCCCGCTTCCACATCTGCCGCGCGATCGGCGAGTTCGTTGACGAGTTCCATCGCCATGGCGATGTCGGTGTTGTAGTGCCAGCGCTCCTCCATGTCTTCCGTAACGTGGCGCAGCGCCTGATGCGCTTTGCGGAGCAGGCGCCTTTCTTCTGGAGTGAGCGAGATGCTCTCGCCGCCTCCCCCCCAAGACTTCATGGGGCGGAGTTGTTCAGCGTACTTCGCGACCAGCCTGTAAACCTTGTTGAGGAATCGCGAAGCGCCCTCGATCCCCGCGTCGCTCCACTCGAAATCCTTCTCCGGCGGCGCGGCGAAGAGCATGTAGAGCCTGACAGCATCGGCGCCGTATTTCGCGCACATCTCGGTGGGATCGACGACATTGCCCTTCGACTTCGACATCTTGGCGCCGTCTTTGATCACCATGCCTTGCGAGAAGAGCCGCGCCACGGGCTCCGGGAAATCCACGAGGCCGATGTCCTGCATCACCTTGCTGAAGAACCGCATGTAGATCAGGTGCAGAATGGCGTGCTCGATACCCCCAATGTACTGGTCCACGGCAAACCAGTATTTGACGGCGTCGCGGTTGATCGGGGCAGTCGAAATCTTGGGGTCGGTGTAGCGATAGAAGTACCACGACGAATCGACGAACGTATCCATCGTGTCGGTTTCGCGGCGTGCCGGGCCACCGCACTTCGGGCAAGTGGTCGCGACGAAATCCGGCACGTTGGCGAGTGGCGATTGGCCTTGCCCTGTCAGCTTCACATCCGGGGGAAGAATCACCGGCAGGTCTTGCTCGGGAACCGGGACGATCCCGCAGGCATCGCAATAGACCACGGGAATCGGCGTCCCCCAGTAACGCTGGCGCGAGATGCCCCAGTCCTTGATGCGGTATTGGACCGTTCCCTTCCCAAAGCCCTTTGCCTCCGCATCACTGGTCATCCGCGCGATGGCCTGCTCAGAGGTCGAGCCATTGTAGGGGCCGGAATTGACGAGCTTCCCGTATTCAACGAATGCCTGTGTAGGGGCGCTGTCCGTCGGCTGACGGACGTCCTCCGCGGGCGGGGCAAGCCCCGCCCCTCCGGCCGAGGGGACAATCACCGTGCGGATGGGCAATCCATAGGCTGTACAGAATTCGAAATCGCGCTGGTCGTGCGCGGGCACGGCCATCACGGCGCCCGTGCCGTATTCCATCAGCACAAAATTGGCGATCCAGACGGGCACCAGCTCGCCGTTATAGGGATTGCGCGCCTCGAAGCCGGAGTCGACGCCAGCCTTCTCCAGATTGACTTCCACGCGCGCGCGCACGGCGGAAGCCTTGACGCGCTCGACTTCGCTGCGGAGTTTTTCCGGGGCCGGAGACCGCGCGATCATCGTCGCAACGAGCGGGTGCTCGGGCGCGATGAACACCGCCGTGCAGCCGAAGATGGTGTCCACACGCGTGGTGAAGATTCTGAGCGGCTCGCCCAGGTCCGCGAGCGTGAAGTCCACCAACGTGCCAATGGATTTGCCGATCCAGTTCTGCTGCATGGTCAGCACGCGCTCCGGCCAGCGGACCAGGTGTTTGGTGTCGTCGAGCAGGCGCTCGGCGTAGTCGGTGATCTTCAGGAACCACTGCTCGAGCTCGCGCTGGATGACCGGGGTGTCCTCGTGCCGCCAGCAGCCGCCGTCCACCACCTGCTCGTTGGCCAGCACCGTCCGGCAGAGGCTACACCAATTGACTCTGCTCTTCTTGCGGTAGGCGAGGCCGCGCCCCAGCATCTGGAGAAAGAACCACTGGTTCCAGCGGTAGTACTCCGGCACGCAGGTGGCGATTTCGCGCCGCCAGTCGTAGCTCACGCCCAGGCGCTTGAGCTGCCCGCGCATGCGGTCGATGTAGCTGAAGGTGAACTCGGAGGGGTGCCGCTGATTTTTGATGGCAGCGTTTTCCGCCGGCAGCCCGAACGCGTCCCAGCCGATCGGGTGGAGCACGTTGTAGCCCTTCATCCACATGTAGCGGGCCAGCGCGTCGCCGATCGAGTAGTTGCGCACGTGCCCCATGTGGATGTCGCCGGAAGGATAGGGCAGCATTTCGAGGACGTAGTACTTCTTCCGCCCGGGCTCCTCATCGGACTCGAAGAGCTTCAGCTCGTCCCAGCGCTTTTGCCACTTGGCTTCGATGTTTTGTGGGTTGTAGTCTTTGTCCATGGCGCAAATTATGAATTCTGAATTATGAATTATGAAACATACGCGGCGCTTCGGATTGCCTGGTCTTCAGGTTTCATAATTCAGAATTCATAATTCAGAATTTCCTCCTCCCTCAGCGCCCGCTCGCGCCTTAGGCTTTGTCTTCCAATTTTTGATTTTTGACCTTTAACTTTTGCCTTTTGATTTTCCTTTCGTCAAGCCCAGCAACACGGGCGAGCATCCGCCAACTGGCGGACTCGCCCCTACAAAATGCCGGCGAGCATGCGCATGGTGCGCAGATTCCGCTTGTCGTCACCCGGACGGTCAATGGGCGTCTCGCAGATGAAAGGAATCCGCTTCAGCTTCGCGTGACGCACGATGCGGCCGAAAGCTTCCTTGCCGATATATCCCTTGCCGATGTGCTCGTGCCGGTCGGCGTGCGAGTTGAACGCCGTCTTGGAATCGTTGGCGTGGATCACCCGCACTTTGTCGAGTCCCACCGTGGCGGCGAGTTGCTTGACCGCCTCCGTCAAGCCGCGCGGGGTGTGGATCGCGTAGCCCGCTTCGAAGCAGTGCGCCGTGTCGATGCAGGCTCCCACGGGCAGGTCTTTGCCGGAACCGGCGACGATCTCCGCAACCTCTTCAAATGTCCGGCCAATCGCCGAGCCTTGCCCCGCGGTGTTTTCAATCAGAATCGTCAAGCCGTCGAGAGACAATCCCTTCGCCGCCAGCCGCAACGACTCGACGCAAGTTTTGATGGCCTCCGACGGGGTGCTGCCCTTCGCGCTCCCCGGATGCGTCACCAGGTAGTCGGCGCCCAGGGCTACCGCCCTTTCGAGTTCACGCCGGAAAGCCGCGATGGACTTTTCGCGAATGATCGCGTCCGCCGAAGCCAGATTAATCAGGTAGTTATCATGGATCACCGCAGGATTTAGGCCGTGCTTCGTCCGCGCCGCGCGAAAACGCTCGCAATCCTCCGTGGTGGGGTCAAGGGTCTTCCAACCGCGCGGGTTGGCGGAGAACATCTGGAACGTGTCGCAGCCAATTTTCTTGGCGTGGTGCGCCGCGTTCTCGACCCCGCCCGCAATCGACGTGTGCACACCCACTCTCACAGGAATTTCTCCCTCAGCTTAAACCTTGATGCTAACAGAGCGGTTCAAGAAGCGTCAACTCGCGCTGGTGCTGATATACTGTGCGCTCGATTCTCCCATCAAAGTGGGTGTCCCAATCCAAGCCCGGGGGTGCCAATGCGTCGCTTGACCGCGGTCTGTTGTCTGCTTGTATGTTCGCTCGTGTCAATTCCTATCCACGCTCAACAGAGCCCCTTCCTGCCGGATGAGACCTATACGAAGCTGGTCAAC
Source organism: uncultured Acidobacteriota bacterium (assembly GCA_964613505.1). Taxonomy (GTDB): domain Bacteria; phylum Acidobacteriota; class Terriglobia; order UBA7540; family UBA7540; genus CAZTHM01. Next base: position 7,522 of record CAZTHM010000087.1, read on the forward strand.
GAGGTTTCCGGCGACATCGCCTATGACAATTTGCGGTCGCTGGTGATGTATCACTCGCCCAGTGGCGGAGCCGAGGATTTCCAGAAGGAAGCTCATTGGGTCGCGGCGCGCGCCAAAGACTATGGGTTGGAAGATGTAAGCTTCATTTCACTCCCGGCTTGGCACACCTCGCCCAAGGCCGTCGACCAGAGCTGGACACTCAAGGGCGGCGAACTCTGGCTGCTTGAACCGCAAACTCTCAAGCTCGGTGACGTCCGCGAGACGCCAACCTACGTAGCCGACAACAGCCCTTCGGCCGACATCACCGCCGAACTGGTGGACGTAGGCGAAGGCGTCGCGGAAAGCGATTACGCGGGCAAAGACGTGGCTGGAAAAGTCGTGCTGGCTTACGGCAAGATCGACAAGGTCAAGGAACTCGCGTGCTGGGCGCGCGGCGCCGTGGGGATTCTTTCCTATTACTCCACACGGACCAACGCCTGGACGGAATTCCCCGACCAGGTGGCCTGGGCGCGCGTCAGCGCCTCAAAGGAAGGAGAGAAGCCGGCCCCTCCCGTATTCATGGTCTCGCCACGCACCGGCTTGATGCTCGGCCGCTGGATGTCGGGCCGTCCGCCCAGCCACATCTTTGCCGACGAAGCCGAGGCCGGCGCGACTCCCCCCACCTTAAAGGTTCACTTGAAGATTCAGTCGGAAACCACTCAGCCCGCACGCTCGGGGATGGTCGAAGGCTTCATTCGCGGCACGACCTATCACGACCAGGAAATCGTCCTCACGGCACACCTTCAGGAAGAAAAAACCTCTGCCAACGACGACCGCAGCGGCTGCGCCAATCTGCTCGAAATCGCCCGCGCGCTCAGCGCGATGATCGCCGATGGCCGCCTGCCCCGCCCCCAGCGCGACATCCGCTTCTGGTGGACGAACGAAATCGCCGCGGAATACCAATATTTCGCCGACCACCCCGAGGAGCGCGGCCGCATCCTCGCCGACATCAATCAAGACATGGTGGGGGCCAAGCAGTCCTTGGGTGGGCGTGTGCAGCAGATCAGCCGCACGCCGTGGTCGCGCTGGAGCTTCTTGAACGACATCGTGGAAAGCATCGTAACGAGCCTGGTGCGCGGCAACAACGCCTACCTTGCGTCGTGGCAGAACAAGAATCCGGCGCCCTACTCGCGGGCGATCTTCGCGCACCTGGGCACGCGCGAGCCTTATAACGCCGTCGTAGTCCCCTACTTCGATTCCACCGACCATATGGTCTTCAACGAATCGGCCGTGGGAATTCCGGGCGTGACCTTTACCAACTGGCCCGACGAGTACATCCACTCCTCCGATGACGACCTCTGGCAGATCGACCGCACCCAGCTCCAGCGCAATGCTGTGGCGGTGACGGCGACGGCGCTGTACCTCGCAAACTTGAGCGAGTCCGATATCCCCACGCTGATGGCCGTGATGGCCGGCGAGGCGCGCGAACGGATCTCACACGACCTGGCCACAGGACTCTCGCGCCTGGCGAAGGCGCCCTCCGATAAGCGGCGCGCCGCGTATGAAGATGCCCTCAACCTGCTCTCCCAGGCCGTGGCGCGGGAGAGTGCCGGGCTCGAATCTCTGCGGCGGTTTGCCGATCCCTCCAGCCGCAAGCTTCTCGACGGCACCCTCGCGGACTTCAAGCTGACGGAAAACAATCATCGCGGGCGGATCGAGGAATGGTATCTCTCGCTGGGCGGGAAAAAAGCCCCGTCCGAGATGGGTGAGCGTGAGAAAGCTTTGGCAGCAAAGGTTCCGCGTAACCTCGGCTCCCCCGGCGACTATATGCGCTGCAAAGCGGAGATCGAGGGACCCAAAAGCCTGCACGGCCTCATGGCTTGGGAGGCGTTGAACTTCGTGGACGGCAAGCGGTCGATTCTCGATATTTACCGCGCCGTCCGCGCCCAGAGCCTTTCGGCGGGCGAATGGTACTACGGTAAAGTAACACTTGAAGATATCGAAGCGCTCTTCACCGCCGCTGAAAAAGAGAAGGCCGTGGAGATTGCTACCGCAGCCGCGACCAAAAAGGCGGGGACAACAGTAGAAGGAAAGTGAGAAAACAGCTCTGATGAAGCCGTTCGACAAATGCCCCCGCTGCGCCGGGGAACTCGTCGACAAGCGAGCCGAGAAGCTTCTTCGCGGCGGCAATCACACCGCCGTCCTGGAGGTGGCCGCTGAGGTTTGCCTTCGCTGTGGTGAACAGCTCTATACTGCCGAAACTGTAAGGCGCTTTGAAGAGATCCGCACCAAGCTCGCACGCCAGGACTTCGCCGAGTTCCAGCCCTTGGGCCAATCCTTTCGGGTTGGCTAGCGGCCCTTGCGTCCTGTGAGCGCCACCTCGCCCCTACACCGTTTGCTTCGACACCCCGGCTGCACTAAACTAACTGCTGAGGCATTAGACGCCGCGGGCCGATAAAAGGCAGGGACAATGCTCATCGTCATGAAGCCGCAGGCGACGGAAGATGAAGGTCGCGCCGCCCGGTGTTTTGATTTCGGAGATTTGATGTGAGAGGTGTTGTATGAAGAAACAGGCTATAACAATCCTTGCGGCAATTGGGACGCTGCTCGTCCTGACCGCATTCGCCCAAAGGCCTCAAGTCCGCCCGACACAGCAACTCGCTGTTTACGACGCCGACGGCAAGAAGGTCGGGGTCGTATCAGGAGGCAACTATACTTATGGTCAGTTCGTACCATTGGTGCCATTCAAGGTTGATGATATTCCATTTCTACTTATGGTATTTCGAGACGGCTTCCTTCTGAGCGGCACAGTCGGATACGAGTCTACAAATTGTTCAGGGCCCCCGATGGTGTTTTCGTATAACAGTTCGCCGAGCTCGCTCCCACAAAGCGCGGTCGGGCTACCCGGGACCACAATATATGTGGAAAACGGCCCGCCCCGTACGATAACAGTTCGCTCATATTTAACACCCCCTGTGGGGTGGCTTGATGGATCCCAGCCACCCTCATCTTGTGTGCCGTATCTTGCCCCAAGGATAGGATACCCAGCTAGGGCCTTGATTGATCTGAACACGCAGTTCAAGCCTCCGTTAACTGTCCGCTGATTCGAGGCAGAGTGTTGTTTGGAGCCGAGCAAAGGCGAGCACGATGTTAATTGTCATGAAGCCGCAGGCGACGGAGGAGGACATCCGGCGTGTCTGCGGGAAGATCGAAGCGATGGGCTACCGCGCCCACCCGATGCCTGGGGCGCAGCGGACGGCCATCGGCATCACCGGGAATCAAGGGGCGCTGGAGGCGGCGGAATTCGAGACGCTGCCCGGCGTGGCCGAGGCCATCCGAGTCTCAAAGCCCTACAAGCTGGTCAGCCGCGAGGGCAAGAACGAGGACTCGCTGATTCGCGTCGGCTCGGGCGACACGGCTGTAACCATCGGCGGCCGCGAGCTGGCGATTATCGCCGGGCCCTGCGCCGTCGAGAGCCACGAGCAAGCCTTCGCCGCCGCCGGAGCCGTGCGCAAAGCCGGAGCGCGCCTGTTCCGTGGCGGCGCCTTCAAGCCACG
>CAZTHM010000088.1:0-11049 GCA_964613505.1 uncultured Acidobacteriota bacterium
CGGTGGGCCGGAAGGACTTCTTCAGCAACTGGGCGGTCTCCTGGAGGATGCGGTCACCGGCCTGCGGGCCGACTCGGCTGTCCACCCCGTCAAAACCTTCGATGATGAACTTGATGAACGACAGGGTGGACTCGCGCCGGTCAGCGCGGTTCGTCTCGCGCGGAATGATCTCCTCCAGATAGCGCTTGTCAAACGTTCCCGTTACCGCGTCAACCAGCGTGAGTTTCGCCGCCGCGTCGTGGCGGGCCATTTCCGAAACCATCTCGCTGCGCGCCCGGCGCAGCGTGCTGCGCAGGGAGAGCGTGAGGAGGTCGGAAATCAGGACGATCCCGAGAAAGCCGAACAGCAACAGGGTCAGGTGCTCGAGCTTCAGGCGGAAATCGATGACCGAGGCCAGCATCTGCGGGTAAAGCAATTCCACCAGCCCCACGGTCACCAGCGCCAGCCCCAGCAGGTTGAGCAGCAGATACCAAAGCCCGCGCCGCTCCAGCGCCCGCAGCCGGGCTTCGCTCGAGCCCGCCAGCAAGTCAGATGCTTCAGCCATGATCCCTGTCCCCCAGTTTTGAGCCCTGCTCGCCAGCCGGTGTCGCGACGCTGCTGTTCGGCTAGAACTGCAATCGGGAGCCGCAAAGGTCGCACCCGGTTCAGGAGACGTTAAGCCAGTCGGGGGCGCGAGTCAAGTCGTAGCGGCGGCTTTCCGTCAATCGGCGGGCAGCAACCACGGTCAGAATCCGTCAGTGGGGGTCGGTCCTGCGTAGGGGCGGCTTTACGCCGCCTTGGTGCTTCGTCAAGCTTCGAAAGTGCGCCAATTCGAACTGATTTTGACCGAATTCGGGGGCTAGTCGTACTGTTTTCGACCAAACTAGCCGGCTTTTTGGCCCTCCCAAAGCTGCTAGGTGGTTTTGTTTCAGCAACATACCAGCTTAAGGGGCCAAAAAACAATCTTTTAGGCGTCTCCCCGCCGCTCCTCGCTCGGCCACTGGCCGCTCCGTGGGGCCAAGAAACCGACTTTTAGGCCCTTTCCCGCGCCGCGCGCCGGCAGCTTGCCGGCGATCGAGCCCTTCGCGGGCCCTCTCTGCCGCCCTCGCCTCGCACTGTAGCCGGGTAGCCATCTCAGGATAATAGGCTATCACACTTTGCCGGAAAAGTCAAGAGAAAAATTTCGGCGCCCGGTAGGTGAGAGGCCGCCAGCCCAATCTGGGAAGCCCGGCATGCCGCCCCAAGGGGCGGCGCTACGGGCTATGCCATCGACGGAATTCTTCTGAACAGTTGCTCTCTTCGGAAAGCCTCGGTAGAATCCCACCCTGGCAATTATCCCGGTTTCCCGGCGGTGTTGAATGACCGAATGGACTGGCCCGCTCAAACTACGTCCGGCGCGCATTGACGATGCCAAGGAGATCGCGCGCATCTACAACCAGGGCGTGCAGGACCGCGCCGCGACGTTTGAGAACGCCTACGTCACGCCCGAAGAGCGTTACATCTGGCTGGTGGCGCGCCCGGAGCGGTATCCGGTGCTGGTGGCGGAAGTCAAACACACTTTGATGGGCTGGGCGTCGCTCACGCCTTACAGCCCGCGCCACTGCTACGACGGCATCGCCGAGTTGTCCATTTATATTGACCGCAGCCTGCGCGGCCACGGCGTCGGCCAGGAGCTGATGAAGGCCATGGAGAATGTGGCTCGCGAAAAGGGTTACTACAAGCTGATCGGCCGCGTGATGGCCGATAACGAGCCCGCCCGCAAGCTTTGCCAGCTTATGGGCTGGAAGGAAGTTGGCATCCACGAGAAACACGGCAAGCTGGGCGGCGAGTGGCACGACCTTGTGCTAGTGGAATTTCCGATTCCGGAAAACCTGAAATAGGATTTCGCGAGCTGTAGCGCCGGTCTATGACCGGCGTTCTATTGGATTGGATAACTTCGCCGCTCATAGAGCGGCGCTACAGCCGTTGCCGGGCCGCGAGGATTTCGAATATTCTGACGATGCGCGTGGTTTCCCGCACAACTCGACGTGTCCTCGTCGGCCTGTGGGTGCTCGTCGCGCCTGCCTACGCGCAGGAGACTCCATCCCCATCGCCCGAGCGCACACTGCTTTTCGTTGGTGACGTGATGCTCTCGCGCGGCGTAGGCGAGCGCATGCGCTTGGAGAACGACTGGACCTTTCCTTTTCACCAGATCGCCGACACGCTGGCCTCGGCCGACCTGACCTTCGGCAACCTCGAGTGTCCCGTCTCCGACCAGGGACGCAACCGCCACCATCTCTATTCGTTCCGCGCCGACCCGAAGGCCGTCGAGGGATTGACGCGCGCGGGCTTTGACGTGATGTCGCTCGCCAACAATCATGCCTACGACTGGGGCGCTCCGGCGCTGCTCGACACGCAACAGCGCTTGCGCGACGCCGGCATCCTGCCCGTGGGTGCGGGCGCGAACGACCTCGAAGCCCATTACCCGGTCCTCATGGATTGCGGCGGCGTCAAACTCGCCTTCCTGGCGTACGTGAACATCGAACCCAAGGAGGCCACGGCAGCGCCCGATAAGCCCGGTGTGGCATGGCTCGACCCGGACCGCGTGATGGCCGACATCCGTTTTGCGCGGCCCCTGGCCGACCTGGTCATCGTGGCCCTGCACTGGGGAGTGGAATACGCTGTGCAACCGCAGCGCGAGCAGGTGGAACTCGGCCGCCAGATAATTGACGCCGGGGCCGACCTCGTGGTCGGTGGACATCCCCATGTCGTTCAGCCACTCGAGCAGTATAACGGCCGCTGGATCGCCTACAGCCTGGGCAACTTCGTCTTCGATCAGAAGGCGCCCGGCACGCATCGCGGCCTGATGTTGAGGGTGAAAATCACCGGGAAGCAGATCAGCGAAGTGATTCCTGTCCCCATCGACATTGACCGTGCTTTCCAGGCCAGCCTCGCCCCTGAAAAGGAGCCGGAGGCTAAGGCCGCCCGGACCGCTCGCATCGCCGAGCCTGCCGCCACCCGCGCGCAGTGAACTTGCCACCCGCGGGGTTGAACTCCCGCGACTTGTGGTGGTACATTCATCGAGGGCAAGCCAACAAAACCACCTGTGGGAGGGAGCCGTGTCGTCCACCGACCAACACAACGCACCGCTTGGAAACCTGGATGAGTGGGAGGATTTCCTCAAAGCCCGCTATCCCCTCGATCCCGAGAACCGAGGGCCTTTGACGCCTGTTGCCGCCGACTCCAGCAAGAAGCCCGAGCAGTTCCGCGATCATAGCGCCGAGGCTCGGCCCAGCGTCAAGGAATTTTATCGGCTCAACCATACCTATCAGACCCGCGATTTCGTCCTCCAGAAGAAGCGGGAATTCCTGGGGAAGAAACGGCGCACGATGGGGATCTGGGAGGCAATGGAGTATCTCAACACGCTGGTGGACGACAGCGACCCGGACACCGATCTTTCCCAGATCGAGCATCTCTTACAGACTGCCGAGGCGATTCGCAAGGACGGTCACCCGCGCTGGTTCGTCCTGACCGGCTTGGTCCACGACCTCGGAAAAATTCTGTGTCTCTGGGGGGAGCCGCAGTGGGCCGTGGTGGGCGATACGTTCCCCGTGGGCTGCGATTATTCCGACAAAATCGTATTTCCCGAGTTCTTTGCCTCCAACCCCGACTCACGCGTGCCGGAGTATCAGACGCGCCTGGGAATCTACGGGGAAAACTGCGGCCTCGAAAAGGTTGACCTCTCCTGGGGGCACGACGAGTACATCTATCACGTGACCAGGGACTACCTGCCGGAAGAAGCCCTCTACATGATGCGCTATCACTCCTTTTACCCGGCCCACAAGGAAGGCGAGTACGAGTACTTGATGGATGAGCACGACAAGGAAATGTTCCGGTGGGTCCGGGCTTTCAGCCCTTACGACCTCTATTCGAAATCGAGCCAACGGCCCAACGTCGATGACCTCAAGCCTTACTACCAAGAATTGATTGCCGAGTTTTTCCCTGCGCAAATTGCGTGGTGACGCACTGGTGGCCACGATGACCGCGGCGGGTGGCGCCCCGACAAATCGGGGCGATCACCTGGCCGCAACGACCTGCGGCCAGTCGTGGGCGCGCCAGGCGTCAAAGCTGGTTGCTGCACCTCACTGAGGTTGCGGCAACTCACGCTTCCGCCTGGGGCCAGTAAATCAGGGACCCGGCCACGGGGCGAATGGGTAAGGCGGCCCAGGCTTCCAAAAACTGCTGGCGGTATTGCGCCCAGGGTTGTTGGGGCAGGGTAATCACCACGACCGCGAACTCTGGATATGATCTCAGCCCCTCGGAGGCCGATTCTCCGAAAAGCCGGTCGCGGGTGAGCAAACAGCGGAATCCCTCGGCATACGCTGCGGCCACGAGTTCACCATTGGAGAGAGCTTTCCAGCCGCGACGTGCGGCCGTGTCGCAGGAGATTCCCCGTTCCCTGAAAAACGGAACGAGGTGGACATCCACGTTCGCGTCAAGCAGCCACATGCACGGAATTGACCAGTTCGGAGGCGACCTTCAGGACTTCGGGCAAAGCGCCATGCGGGAACGCGCCATCAAAGGCGGCATCAATTTCTTCCAGAGTCATGCCGCTGGCGAGAGATTCGAGGATGAGTGCAACCGATAGACGAGTTCCCCGGATTGCCAGCTTTCCGCCCAGCAAGTTCGGATCGGCTACAATCCACTCATAATCCTTGTAAGGCTTCGGTTGCCAGTCCGACATAATGCAACGTTCCTTGAGCGCTAGTATAGCACAGGAAGTTCGACTCATGGGCTTGCCGCACAGTGTGCGGCCTGTGGGTGGCGTCCCGACAAGTCGGGGCGATCATTTGGCCTCAACGACCTGCGGCAAATCGTGGGCGCGCCAGGCGTCGAAGCCGCCGGTGACATTCATGACTTGCTCGAACCCCGCCGCCTTCAAAATGCTCGAGGCGATGGACGACCGGTAGCCGCTCCGGCAGAGCGCGGCGACAGGCTGCGCGCTATCGACGTCGGCGAGCGACTCGCGCAACTGGTGGAGCGGTTTCAGCCGCGCGTGCTCCAGGTGCCCGGCTTCCCATTCCATCGGCCGGCGCACGTCGAGCAACTGAATTCCCTCCGGGCGCGCGCTCAATTCCTCGTGAAGTTGCAGGACGGAAATCTGCGGCACTTCGTTGAGCGGCAAACCCGCCTGCTGCCAGGCGAAAATGCCTCCGTCCAGATACCCGGCCACGTTTTCGATCCCCACCCGCGCCAGGCGCATCGTGGATTCTTCCGCGCTCTTCTCGTCTTCCGCGACGATCACGAGCTGCGGACCCAGTCCGACCAGGATTCCCGCCCAGGAAGCGTACTGGCCTTGCAGCCCGATTTGCAGTGAGCCGGGAACATGACCCGCTCCGAACTGTGCAGCGGGCCGCGTGTCGAGCACTACGGCGCCCCCCGCCTGACGTTTGAGTACATCCTGCGGGCCGAGGCGAGTGAGCCGGGCGACTTCGGAGAGCGCCGGCGCTCCGGCTCGATTGATTTCCTTGTCGTGGAAGAAGTATTCCGGGCGCTCCGGCAGGTCGGCGGTGATGAGCATGATGAAATCCTCGCGGCTCATCGGCCGCAGCGCGTAGTTGAACGCGCGCTCCTTGCCGATCGTCGAGTGCCGCTCCGGGCTGATGTTGCGCCCGCAGAGTGAGCCCGCGCCGTGCGCGGGATAAATTTCAACGTTGTCCGGCAGTTTCAGCAGCTTCTCGTGCAGGCTGTCGTAGAGCATCGAGGCCAGCTCTTCGGCGGTGCGTCCGGGAGAAAGGTCGGGCCGGCCGACTTCGCCGATGAAAAGTGTGTCGCCGGTGAGAACGGCCCAGGGGTCGGGCGAGCGGTCGAGGTCGGTCACCAGGACGCAAACGCTGTCCACGCTGTGGCCGGCCGTTTCGAGGAAGCGCAACACGCAGCGGCCGAAGCGAATCTCATCGCCGTCCTTCATCGCCACGTGCGGGATCGTCGCGCCCGCCTGCACGCCCAAGTAGATCTTCGCGCCCGTGCGCCCCGCCAGCTCCTGATGGCCGGAGACAAAATCGGCGTGCATGTGCGTCTCGATGATGTGCGCGATCTTGAGGTTGTGCTTCTCGGCTTCCGCGAGATAAATCTCCACGTCGCGCTGCGGGTCAACCACTGCGGCGCCGCCTTCCGAACCCAGCATGTAAGAGGCATGCGCCAGACAGCTCAGATAAAACTGCTCGAAGTACATTTCTCACCCCGGACCAGAATGGCTTGGTGCAAGGGAAATTGTCGCACCACGGTGCGGCGCTGTCCAGGGCCAGGCGAGGGTGGCAAAGAGCCCGCGAGGATGTATGATCGTCGAGCGGAGCGCTGGGGAGCATTTGGGCTGCGGGCGCTTCATACGAGCCAGAACATGAGTCAACCCTGGGTCGGGCCTTTAGCTAGAACTGTGGTCTTCACGATCCTCGTGCCCAACACGGTCACGGTGGTGGTGCCGTATTATCTGCTCCCGGGCGGCGATTTCCACCTCGGCCCCACGCGCTACTTCGGCATTCCCCTCATCGCTTTGGGCGCGGCCCTCTACCTTCGATGCGCGTGGGATTTCGCGCGCGTCGGCCTGGGAACTCCCGCGCCGATCGACCCGCCCCGTAATCTGGTGGCGGTTGGACTCTACCGTTATGTCCGCAACCCCATGTACGTGGGCATTGTCAGCGTGCTGCTCGGGGAATGCATCTACTTTCAGTCCCGCCGCGTGTTGGCGTTCGCGCTCTTTGCCGTTTTGGCGACGCATTTGTTTGTGATCTGTTACGAGGAGCCCACCCTGCGGAAGAAGTTCGGCGCGTCCTACGAGGAGTATTGCCGCCGCGTCCCGCGCTGGATCCCGAAACTAAAACCATAGGCCAGGCACTCAAATTTCCTTGGCGCTCGAACGCGCTTTTGGGTAGACTTCGGGCCATGACCAACAAACGAATTGTGCTTGCTGCGATGCTGATTCTGCTTGCCGCGCCGGCGCTCGCCGCCCAGAACGCACCGCGCGCGGGTAAGGCGACCAAACTCTTCAACGGGAAAAACCTCGACGGTTTCTACACCTGGATTGAAAACCAGGGAAGGAACCAGGACCCCAATCGCGTCTTTACGGTGCACGACGGGATGATCCATGTCTCCGGCACGGCGATGGCATATTTCGCCACCGAGGGCGAGTTCGAAAACTATCGCCTGACGGCTGAGTTCAAGTGGGGGGAGAAGACGCATGCCCCCCGCGAAGGCAAGGCGCGCGACAGCGGCGTCCTTTACCACTTTGTCGGGCCGGATAAGATCTGGCCGAAGTCCATCGAGTTCCAGATCATTGAGGGCGGCACGGGCGACATCATTCTGGTGGACGGCGGCGCCATCACCGCCGGCGGCTCCGCCCACCCCGAAGGCCGCATCGACCGCAAGGGCAAAGGCGAGTGGAAAGACGTGGCCGGCTACCGCGACCCTGCGGGCGAGGTCGAGAAGCCGCATGGGCAATGGAATAAACTCGAACTTATCGCCGCGGGCGACACGGTCAAGTATTACGTGAACGGCAAGCTCGTCAACGAAGGCAGCGGCGCCAGTCCCCAGCGCGGGAAGATATTATTCCAGTCCGAAGGCGCGGAGCTCTTCTATCGCCACATCAAAATCACGCCGCGCAAGTGAGAGAGGTGGCGCCTCGATGAATCGGGGCGGCTCTTCGTTGAAATGCCGAAAGAGCCGCGGAGTTCTAGGACAACTCCGCGCTACCTGGCTGCGTCGAACGTTGTGAGGGAGCGCGAATCCAGTCGAGCATTACGAAAGGAACGATTACTATGTCTGATTCTATCCACCGCCGCACAATTCTCCAAACCCTGGCCGCGGGCATGGCGCTGGCCGCGCGCGGCGAGGCGGTGCAGATTCCCGATGCCATCGTGCCCAAAGAAAAGGCCCGGCTCGACCCGCAACCATTCGGCGATCTGCGTGTATATATGGAAGGGAACACGGAGCAGCTCAAGGGCTTGACCGTGGGGAGTCTCGAACTCAAAGCGGGCCAGTCGCCGCACCCGCCGCACACCCATCCTGAAGAAGAGATCCTGCTTATCACCGAGGGTCACGCGGAGATCTCCATCGGTGGAAAGGTGACGACGGTCGGCCCCGGAACCGCTATGTACGTGGGCTCGAACCATGTCCACGGCATCGTCAACAAGTCGCCAGCGCCGATGACGTTCTACTACGTCAAGTGGCTCGGCAAGTAGCGGCCGCCTTCCGGCGGAGACTCCTCGCGCCGGAGGCCGCCGTCCTGCCGTTCGCCCAGTCCTCTGTGTTGACAACTACTCGTTTTTGATGCATTCTTGAGTAGAAAACGAGGAGATATGAGTAACTCGAGAATTCAGCCCATCTTGACCAAAGCCGAGTCTGATCTGGTTGACCAAGTGGCCGAGCTCACCCATGCCAAGCGCACCGAGGTCATCAAAAACGCCCTGGCCGTTTACCACTGGTTTGTGCGGCAGGCCATCACCGGCGCCCGTGTCATCGCCCGCAAGCCCACCGGCGAAGAGGTGTCGCTTGAGACTCCCGAGCTCACATCGCTCGAGGGGAGAGGGAACAGGCTCTCGCCCGCAGAACTCGGGCTGCTCGCCAAGAAACTCGCCACTGCCAAGGATTCGTCCGAAGCGGCCCGCCTGCGCGAGCGCATCACGCGCGGCTTCTACGGAATCTAGCTGTTGCGGCGGTCTGTGACCGCTCGGGGCTGTAGCGCCGGTCGGAGCCTGCCCCGCGGGGGCGGGGACCGGCGTCGTCGCTTGTCGTAGCACGGCCAACCTGGCCGTGTCACGGGCGAGACGCCCGTGCTACGAGGGCCGCCGCTCATAGAGCGCCGCTACAGAAGAGCCTCCATGCCCAAAGTCCGCCGCCCGAACATCCCGCCCGCACTCTTCCAGCATTTGCTTGACCGTATTCAAATCCGCAAGATTTCTGCGGATCAGCTTGTGCTGCTTGCCCGCTGGCTCGACACCGAACCCGAAGTCCCCGAGGGAGAATGGTACAAGCGCTTCTCGGGAATGACCGTCTGCGGCGAAGGCGAACTGATCAAGACGTTCCTTCTGCCCGGCCAGCACCCCAAAGGCAAGCGCATCATGTAGGGGAGGGCTCCGCCCTCCTGTTGTAGTCCGTCGGCTGACGGATGTCCCGGCCGCCGAAGTGGTGGCTCGGACATGGTCTGTGTGTCCGCGGCTTGTAATCGGGGAATACGGAAGAGCCGTCCGTCATCTGACGGATCGAAGACCAACTCCGCGCTACTCTGTCTTGAGGCCCTCTGCATGACCGGGTGCGGCACAAAGGGCGCCTATCAGTAGCAGCGCGTTGTTGATATAATCTCGGAGTCGCATGGGGCGGAACAAGGAGTTGCGGAAGAAGATTGCAGGCCAGGAGCGGGTGATTGCAGACCACATGGCGAAGATTCGCCGGGAACACGCAAAGCCCCACCCGGATGACGATGTAGTCCGAGGCTGGGAACGGGAAATCGAGGCGGCGCGAAAGAAGCTCGAAAACCTTACGCGGCGGCTGGAAAGAGAATGGTGAGACGATGCCAACAAAGACTGTGCCCAATTTGGCAACCATAGAAAAGATGCTCGACGAGGTCGATGAGTGGCACGAGCGGATTGCAGGAATTCGACAGAAGATGGCGCGCGTCAAGCGGGGAAGCGAAGCCTATATTGATCTTCTTTCGGACCTGTGGGTTGAACTGTGCTGGCTCGAGTCGAAAGCTCAAGTTGCCGCTGGCGCCATCGATGACTACCAGGAATCCCTGCCCGACGACGACTAACCCCCGCCCCCGCTCTGCCATTTCAGTAACGCGGAGATGCTTCGTATGTCCGCGATTCGTAATCGGGGATTACGGAAGGGCCGTCCGTCCGCTGACGGATTAAAGACCAACTCCGCGCTACCCTGCTACTGACCGGTCACACTCGGCCGCATTACACAGCCCGCAAGGCTTCCTCGACGGTCAGGATGCCGTTCTTGACGGCCATGCAAGCGCGCAGAAGGTGGAGCTCGTACATCATTTCATCGCGGGGAAACTCTTGCCGGATGAGATGGCGCAGCTTGTCCAGTTTGTCGGGCGGGATACTTGCCTCAAGGGCAACTTTCTCAAAATCGAAGAAGCGCATGGCCGGTCTCCATCAGATCTCCGGTGGCGCGACGATGTCAATCGTGGCGAAACCTAGCGAGATATTGACCTCGTTGATCTGGGCACGCCGCCGCCGGTTCACCAAATGCCTGAAGTTCCAACAAAGCAAAACGTCTTGCCGGGTCAAGACCGCCGCCGCAACGTGTACAGCATCATTGTAAATGAGTTCCGTGAAGACTCCGGAAGCGATGTAGCTCTTGGCCAGCGACCTTATCATGTCAGTGACGGGATGAACAGTTATGCTGTCAACCAAGGCTATGAGCTGCATCCTTCTTGCCGGATCAGGCGTTTGCTCCAATTCTTCCCGAGCCACCACCGAAGTGGAAAGTTCGAACTCGCTCCGCCTTTTCCAGAAATCCTCCGTTTGGGTCCGACGGTCCGAGACCGCGTCATCGTAATACGCGCTGAAGACTGACGTGTCCAAATAAACGCGTAGCGCCATGCCAGAGTCAACCTTTGATCGGAAGGTCGGGCGTTCGACAATTCCCGAACCACGAATCCCTAATCCCGAGTCCCGGCTTTTTCCAACTCAGCCCCGGTCGTGGCGGCGACATCTTCGTGCAGGGAATTGCCATGCGCGTCCATGGTGACGATGGCGACAAAATCCTTCGCCTCGAAGACCCACATGGCTTCGGGCGCGCCGAGTTCTTCGAGCAGGTAAACCGCGTGCACTTTGGGCAGGCAGCGAGCGTAAAACTGCGCCGCGCCGCCGATGGCGTGGAGATAGACCGCGCCGAACTCCTTGAGCGCGGCGAGAGTTTTGGCGCCCATGCCGCCCTTGCCCATCACGGCGCGAATGCCGAAGCGTTTGATGATGTCGGCTTCGTACGGTTCTTCGCGGATGCTGGTGGTCGGTCCGGCGGCGTTGGTGCGCCAGCGGTCGCCGTCCTTGAGCATCACGGGGCCGCAGTGGTAGAGGATAG
>CAZTHM010000089.1:0-4883 GCA_964613505.1 uncultured Acidobacteriota bacterium
CCGAGATCGACGAGACCATCCAGATCGATATCAAACCTGACGAAATACGGATTGAGACCTACCGCTCCACGGGCGCCGGCGGGCAGCACGTCAACACCACCGACTCCGCCGTGCGCATCACCCATATTCCTACCGGCACCGTCGCCCAGTGCCAGAACGAGCGCTCGCAACACCGCAACAAGGAAATGGCGATGAAGTTTCTCCGCTCGAAGCTCTACGAACTGGAGTTGCTCAAGCGGCGCGAGATCTCGCAGAAGCTCGAAGACTCGAAAATGGATATCGGTTTCGGAAGCCAGATCCGCTCCTACGTCCTCCACCCCTACCGGCTAGTGAAAGACACGCGAACCAAGCTCGAGGTCGGCGACACGGACCGGGTTTTGGATGGCGACATCGATCCGTTCATCAAGGCCTACCTCGTTTCCCGCCGCGCCGTGGCGAGGTAGGAGCAGGCCTTCTGCCTAGCCGGCCAAGCTACTCCTTGTAATACCTCGCGCCAGCCTCTGCCGCCGCAATGAATGACACCAGGCCAACGGCTATTGGAGCCACCATTGCCCGTACTGGAAGCACTCCGATTGACATGAAGAGGACGTCAGAAAGGCTGAACACGACCCACATAGCAAACCCGGCCACGGCTGCGGCCTTCGGGCCGGGACCATAGCGCGGACGGATGCCCGCGTAAAGCCACACGATCACGATGCCCAACACGAGATTCATCACAAGGATGGAGAAAACCGTCTCCGGCGACTTCGGTAAAGCGAATGGGTGCCCGAGCGCCGTCATCCCAGCTTCGAAATCTTTCGCCCAGATTGTTGTCATAACTGCTCCGAGCACAAAGGTGACAATGCCCGCCACCAACCCGCCCACAAATACCCGACCCCAATTGATCTTGCCCATGGTTGCCCTCCTTGGCCCCGTTTCAAGCGCGGGGCGCATATGGTTTCGGGAATACTCGGTCCCACCGAGAGATTGGTGCAGAGGCTACCCCAGAGGTAATGCGAAGTCAAACCGAAATCCAAAATAAGTCACTATTGAAATTCGAGCAAGCGCGCCATTCAAGGGCTGCAATCGTCCGTTGAGACGTTTCGGGACGCGGTTCGCTGACCAAGATACGTGGAACGGCCTGAAATCGTTGACACTTTTTGAAGGGCTGTGTTAGCGTCTTAAGTTTGCACTAGAGCGAAGGCTTTCATCTGAGGACCTTCAGCAACAGGCAATAATCAATAACAAGGAGGCTCTGCGTGTCCGGGCCAAACCAAAAGTATCTTTTCACCTCGGAGTCAGTCACCGAGGGCCATCCCGACAAAGTTTGCGATCAGATTTCCGACGCGGTCTTGGACGCCGTCCTCGCCGCCGACCCCAAGGGCCGCGTGGCGTGCGAGTCCATGGCCAAAGACCAGACTGTCTACGTCATGGGGGAGATTACCACCTCCGCCAATCCTGATATCGAGAAGCTGGTGCGGGAGACGGTCCGCGGCATTGGTTATACCGACCCCGCCGCCGGCTTCAGCGCGGACACTTGTCAGGTTGTGGTGAACCTGACTCGCCAGAGCGGCGACATCGCCATGGGCGTGGACACCGGCGGGGCGGGCGACCAGGGGCTGATGTTCGGCTTCGCCTGCGACGAAACGGCCGAATTGATGCCTCTGCCCATCATGCTGGCGCAGAAGTTGTGCCTGCGCCTCGCGGAAGTCCGCCGCAAGAACATCCTCGATTTCATTCGTCCGGATGGCAAATCCCAGGTTACAGTCGAATACGAAGGCTTCAAACCGATACGCGTAGACACGGTGGTTGTTTCCACTCAGCACAGCGACGCGGTCTCCAACGAGACGCTGCGCGAAGGTGTCCTGCAATGTGTCATCAAGCCCGTCATCCCGGCCCACATGCTCGACGCGAACACCAAGTATCACATCAATCCTACTGGACGTTTTGTCACCGGCGGGCCGGTGGGCGATTCCGGGCTGACCGGGCGCAAGATCATCGTGGACACTTATGGCGGCATGGCGCACCACGGCGGCGGTTGCTTCTCCGGCAAGGACCCGACGAAAGTGGACCGCTCGGCTACCTACATGGCTCGGTACATTGCCAAAAACCTTGTGGCGGCTGGGCTGGCACAGCGCGCCGAGGTGCAACTGGCCTACGCGATTGGCGTGGCGGAACCGGTCTCCGTGATGGTGAACACTTTTGGCACTGGCCGCATCGACAACTCCGCCATGGTTGACCTGGTCCGCAAGAATTTCAGGCTGACTCCCCGCGGCATCATCGAATCCCTGGACCTGCTGCGACCGGTTTACAAGAAGACGGCGGCCTATGGACATTTCGGCCGGTCGGAGCCGGAGTTTACATGGGAGAAGACCGACAAGGCCGCGACGCTGCGGCAGGAGGCGGGACTCTAGATGGCGACCCCGAAAAAGTTACCTTGTGATGTGAAAGACCTCGGCTTGGCGGCCAAAGGAAAACTGCGAATTGAGTGGGCCAGCCAGTGGATGCCGGTTCTCAAGATCATCCGCAAGCGCTTCATCAAGGAGCGGCCGCTGGAAGGCGTGAGGCTGTCGGCTTGCCTGCACGTGACCACCGAAACCGCCAACCTGGCTATCACGCTGCGAGACGGGGGAGCCGATGTGGTGGTTTGCGCGTCGAATCCTCTGAGCACTCAGGACGATGTGGCGGCCTCCCTGGTGAAGGACTACAACATTCCAACCTTCGCCATCAAGGGTGAGGACAAGAACAGCTACTATTCCCATATTGTTTCGGCGCTTGACCACAAACCCCAGATCACTATGGATGACGGCGCAGACCTGGTGACCATGATCCTGACCAAGCGCAAGGAACTTATCCCGGGGATCATGGGCGGCACCGAAGAGACCACGACCGGCGTGATCCGCCTGCGCAGCATGGCCAAAGACGGCGTGCTGAAGTTCCCCATCATCGCCGTCAACGACGCCGATACGAAGCATCTGTTCGACAACCGTTACGGCACGGGCCAGTCCACGCTGGATGGAATCTTGCGCGCGACCAACCTGCTGTTTGCCGGCTTGAAGGTTGTGGTATGCGGCTACGGCTGGTGTGGGCGCGGCGTCTCGATGCGCGCCAAGGGTCTGGGCGCCGACGTTCTGGTAACCGAAGTCAATCCCACGCGGGCCTTGGAAGCGGTCAT
Source organism: uncultured Acidobacteriota bacterium (assembly GCA_964613505.1). GTDB lineage: Bacteria > Acidobacteriota > Terriglobia > UBA7540 > UBA7540 > CAZTHM01. The sequence goes on from CAZTHM010000089.1 coordinate 3,155, forward strand.
GGACGGTTTCCGCGTCATGCCCATGGCCGAGGCGGCCAAGGTCGGAGATGTCTTCATTACCGTGACGGGGAACAAGTCGGTGGTCGGAGCCGAGCATTTCAAGCAGATGAAGGACGGCGCAGTGGTCTGCAACTCCGGCCACTTCAACGTCGAGATTGATATCCCGGCGCTCGAGAAGATGGCGCTGGGCAAGCGCACCACGCGCGAGTTTGTCGAGGAGTTTACGATGCGCGATGGGCGCAAGATCTACCTGCTTGGCGAGGGCCGGCTGATTAACTTGGCCGCCGCTGAGGGCCATCCCGCCGTCGTCATGGACATGAGTTTTGCCGACCAGGCGCTTTCGGCCGAGTACGTGGTGAAGAACGCCAAGAAACTCGAGCCGAAGGTTTATCCGGTTCCTGTGGACATTGACCGCACCGTCGCGCGGCTGAAGCTCGAGTCGATGGGCGTTTCCATCGACAAGCTTACCCCAGAGCAGGAGGAGTACCTCTCATCCTGGTCCGAGGGAACCTAGCGGATTGGCTCATTGATCCATTGGATCATTGAATCATTGAAGTGCATCGAAAACTGGATTTGGGGCCGCGTCTTTTTAATGGATCAATGAATCAATGATTCAATGAATCAATTCCTCGATGCCCCGATTCTTTCAAAGATGAAAGACTTCGCCCAACGCGCTCTGAACACCGCCCTGGCCCAAGGGGCGACTTACGCTGACGTCCGCGTGATGGAAATCCGGCAGCGTTACCTGGGCACGAAGAACGGAAAGCCGTCGCAGGTCCGCGATTCCGAGTCGTTCGGAATCGGTGTGCGGGTGATTGCCGACGGAGCCTGGGGCTTTGCCGCCACGGATGACATGACCTCGGCCAGCGCGGACAGGGTTGCCGCTCAGGCCGTGGCGGTAGCTCGCGCCAGCGCGCTCTGCAAAAAGCGCGATGCGCAGCTTGCCCCCGAGGAGAAGATTCAGGACCGCTACGCCGGCCCCTGCCGGATCGATCCCTTTACAGTCCCGGTCTCCGAATGCCTCGACCTGATGCTCAAGGTGGACGCGGAGCTTCGCAAGGTGCCAGGCGTCACGCTGGCCGAAGCCATCATGGACTTTCGACGCATCGAGCAGCTCTTCCTCTCCAGCCTGGGTTCGGAGATCTACCAGGTTAAGACGCAGACCGGGACGGGTTTTGTTGCCACGTCATTCCACGAAAACGAAATTCAGCGGCGCTCCTACCCCAATTCCTTCGGCGGGCAATACCAGACCAAGGGATACGAATTGGTGGATGAGTTGGACCTGTTGGGCAATGCGCCGCGGATTGCCGAAGAGGCTGTGGCGCTCCACAAGGCCGACCAGTGCCCGTCGGGTGTGCGCGACATCATCCTGGGCAGTTCGCAGCTCGGCTTGCAGGTTCATGAGTCCATCGGACATCCCATCGAGCTCGACCGCGTCCTGGGCACCGAGGCGAATTTTGCCGGGATGAGTTTTCTGACCCTGGAGAAATTGAACCATCTGAAATACGCCTCCGACATTGTGAACGTGGTCGCGGACGCGACGCCCGCCCACGGGCCGGGACTCGGGACATTCGCCTACGACGATGAAGGCGTCCCCGCGCAGTGTACGCCCATTATCAAAGACGGCCTCTTTGTGGGTTATCTGACCTCGCGCGAGACTGCGGCCGAAATCGGCCAGCCGCGTTCGAGCGGCGCCATGCGCGCTGAGGGCTGGAACCGCATCCCCCTC
>CAZTHM010000089.1:4901-11044 GCA_964613505.1 uncultured Acidobacteriota bacterium
GACCGGCGCTACAACTTCCAGTTCGGCACTGAGATTGGCTGGGAGATCAAGGGCGGGAAGAAAGTGCGCATGCTCAAGAATCCCACGTATGCCGGCATCACGACGGAGTTCTGGAACTCCTGCGACGCCATCTGCGGCCCGGAGGCGTGGACGCTCTGGGGAACGCCCAATTGCGGCAAAGGCCAGCCCATGCAGACGATGGGGACCGGACACGGCGCGTCACCGGCAAGATTCAGAAAGGTTCAGATTGGCGTTGCCTACGGCGGATAGAGGAAGATCAAAAGGCAAAAATCAAAAGTCAAAAGGCAAAAGTCGGAGTTGGAGCCAAAACCTGTAACCTGTAACCTGACCCCTCATGCTGAATCGACAACGCGCGGAAGAAATCTTCAGCAAAGTTCTCAAGTACTCCACGGCGGATGAGACGGAAGCAATCATCGGCTCCGCGGCGTATTCGCTGACGCGGTTCGCCAACAACATCATCCATCAAAATGTCACCGAGGAGGGTGTTTCGCTCTCCGTCCGCGCCGTGATCGATCATCGCACGGCCCGCGCCAGCACCAACAAGTTCGACGAAGCTTCCATACGCCAGGTGTGCGAATCGGCGATGGCTCTGGCACGCTTGCAGCTCCCCGATCCGGAATTACTGCGCATGCCGGGGCCGCAGATGTTCCGCGGAGTTGACCGCTTTTACGCCGAGACGGCGGCGCTCACGCCTCAGGCGCGCGCCGAGACCGTCCAGAAGGTCATCGTGCGGGCAGAGAAAGATAGCCTGACGGCGGCGGGTGTTTACTCCAGTGGGTCGTCAGCGACGGGGCTCTTTAATTCCCGCGGCCTGGCCGCCTTCCACGAAGAATCGGTCTCCGAGTTCTCGGTGACCATGCTGGGAGATTCGAGCTCGGGCTGGGCCAAGAAGACTTCCCCCAATTGCCAGGAACTCGAACCGGAAGCGCGGGCCGACCGCGCGGCGGTGAAAGCCCTCGAAAGCCGTGAACCCAAGGAGGCACCTCCGGGGAAATACACTGTGATTCTGGAGCCCGCGGCGGTGCTCGACCTCTTGGGGTTCCTCTTTTTCGATTTCGGCGGGCTGGCCGTGCATGAGCAGCGCAGTTGCCTCACCGGCCGCGTCGGCCAAAAGCTCTTCGGCGAGAACATCAACGTTCGCGACGACGTCTTTCATCCTCTTCAAGCCGGAGCGCCTTTTGACGGCGAGGGAATGCCTCGCCAGCGCGTGACCCTCGTGGAGAATGGCGCGGTCAAGGGCGTCGTCTACGCCCGGCAGACCGCCAAGCTGTTGGGCGCCGAACCCACCGGGCACGGCTTTCCGCTTCCCAACGAGTTCGGAGAAGCGCCCATGAATATCGTTATGGAGGGCGGCAAGGCAAGCGTCGAAGAGATGATTCGCTCCACCGACCGAGGCCTGCTGGTCACTCGACTGTGGTACATCCGCGAAGTCGATCCCTTCCAGAAAATCCTGACCGGCATGACGCGCGACGGCACTTTCTGGATTGAGGACGGAAAGATCCAGCACGGCCTGAAAAACTTGCGCTTCAATCATAGCGTCATCGAAATGCTGGGTCAGGTTGAGCTGATGGGCGCGCCGCAACGCACTGCCGGAGAAGAATCCTTCGAAATGGTCGTCCCGGCGATGAAGGTCCGTGACTTCAGCTTCTCGTCTCTCACCAAATTCTGAGGGTCCCGCTCCAGGCCGAGCTGCGCAACACCATTAGCTGTTGACACGTCTCTCGGTCTGCTGCAAACTCCCCTCGATTTCTCGATATGCGTGCTTTCCCGACGAGTAGACGGACATTCTTGAAACGGGCTGCCGGGTTGGCGCTCGCGAGTTGCGCGCCTCGCGCGTGGGCGGAAACTGTGCCCGAGTCGCTTCCCAACCCCGTGGGTTACGCCACCATCTCCTGGCCGGATAGTAAGATCGGGCACGCGCTGGAAACCATCTCGAACCTCGGATTCAAGGGTGTGCAGATGCTCGGCTTCGTGCGTGAGGTTTACAAGGGCGCGCGCGCCGACGAGCTTCGGGACAAGCTGAAGTCACTCAAGCTTCAGCCCGTGACGCTTTCGTGCTCCGAGGTGGACCTGAAGCCGGATGATTCCCGCGATGAGACCGGGCAGATTCGATCCTACGCGGCCTTTCACCAGCGCCTGGGAGGGAAATACCTTCAGGTGACCGACGGCGGCGATCCGAGGAAGAACTATTCGGCGGAAGCCATCCGCGAGTTGGGCTCGCGCATGAATAGGATGGGCCAAATCGCCCAGGATGCCGGACTGACCCTGGGCTACCACCCGCACGCCGGGACCATCGGCGAAACGCGCGAGGGATTGGCGCGCGTGCTGGACGCGACCGACCCGCGCTACGTCAAGCTCATCGCCGACGTCGGCCACTTGACGCTGGGTGGCGCCGACCCCGCTGAGGTCGTCCGCACCTACCACGAGCGGCTGATCTTTCTGCACTTCAAAGACGTGCGCCACGACGCGATGGAACTGGCCAAACAGGGCGGCGGGGGCGCGGTGCGGCGCGCGAAGTTTACGTTCTGCGAAATCGGCGCCGGGACGGTGAACTTCCCGGCCATCATCCAGGCCTTCCGCGATACGCAGTTCGCCGGTTGGATTATCTTGGAACTGGATGCCTACCAGCGCGGCCCCGGCGGCGCCGACGCGAGCGCCCAGACCAACAAAGAAGCCGTGCAGAAACTGGGATTCAGTCTGTAGCGGCGGCCTATGACCGCCGTCACGGACCCATTAGAAACGAAGTGCAAAGTAAAAAGTACGAAGTACAAAGGACGAAGTACAAAAGACTCCTAACTCCTGAATCCTGACTCCCGGTTCCTGACTCCCGACTCCCGACTCCCGACTCCTGACTCCTTCTCCCCTCCTTGACAGTTTCGCGCTTAGAATGCTAGAAAAGTTGATGACCTTCCACGGCGCTATCGTCTAGGGGTTAGGACGTGAGATTCTCAATCTCAAAACCCGGGTTCGATTCCCGGTAGCGCTACCAACATTACCAAAACATTTCTGAGCTACGTTTCGAGATTCACAGCATCGCCCGCGCGAACTTCGCCCGGTGTGAGGACCGTCGCGTACACCCCCGCACACTTGTTGTGCTGTTGCACGACGCATTTCAAGATGCTGGGGGTTGATTCGCCGGTCGCGGGGTCGAGCGTGATCATCACGCAGCGCTCGTCAACTTCGGTGACGGCGATGCGCGCCGTGTCGCCGAGGCGCAGCGTCCGGCCCACCCATTTCAATTCTTCGAACGCTTCGCCGCTCGCGAGATCGACGAGCAGGTTCGGACGAAACCTCCACGCATCATCTTTTGTTCCGGTTTCTTCCGCGATACGCGCGACCGTCTGGCGGCTGATGAGCGAAACGGCGCCGACATCGAACGACCCGCGATGGTCGCGGAGCAGGAAGACAGGCTTACGGGAGCGCGACTCAAGCGCCCGGCGGAGTTCGTCGCTCTCGACCGGCCAGCGCTCGCCTTTCGGTGTCGTGACAGTCACGGCGACGTCCGGAGAGCCCGGACGATCGACCGACGTCCGGTAATTGAGCATCTCCGGCAGCTCGCGCGCCGTGAGCCACGGAAACGCGCTGCGCGAGGCCGCCTGCACGAACGCGTAGCGCCGGTCCTCTTCGAAACCCTGCAGGGTCAGCGGAATCGAGGCTAGCGCCTCCCCTTGCATGGATTTCACGGGGTACCTCGCAAGCTGGCGAATTACACCGACAGATTGCATTTCAATCCTCCATTGCGGCCGCTGTAGCGCCGGTCTATCTCACGACTTATCGCTCGGGACGCTGAGCAAAGTCGAAGCGTGACCGGCCGTAGTTATCTCAAGTAAAAGCCGGTGCTCATAGAGCGCCGCTACAGCATACACCGGCAGACGGGCATGCCGCCCCTCACTTTTTCTTCGGGCGGTAGAAGTGCGTGCTTTGGCCGAAAAAGACTTCGGCGGATTCCATGAGGGTCTCGGACAGAGTGGGGTGAGGGTGTATAGTCAGCTTGAGGTTGCTGGCAGTCGCCGCCATTTCGATGGCGAGGACGCCCTCGGCGATCAATTCGCCCGCGCCGGCCTCGCGGAAGGCCACCTAGGGAAGGAGCAAAAGCCATGCCTGTGGACTTGAATCTTATCCATCACGCTCCGCCGCCGAGGAGAAAGGACTACCGGATCGGGGCGATTGGCGCGGGATTCATCATGCGCGATTGCCACCTGGTGGCGTATGGCAACGCCGGGTACAACGTGGTGGCCATCACTTCGCAGCCGCCGGAGCAGGCCCGCGAAGTGGCCGAACTGCGGCACATTCCCAAGGTCTACCCCAGCAACGAAGAACTGCTGGCCGACTCATCCATCGAAGTTGTCGATATCGCCGTGCCGCCCCATCTCCAATTGCCCATTGTGCGCGAGGCGGTGAAGCACGCCGGCCACATCAAGGGCATCCTGGCGCAGAAGCCGCTGGCCACGAACTACCCAGAGGCGAAGGAAATCGTCCGCCTGTGCCAGGAAGCCGGCATCACGCTGGGCGTCAACCAGAACATGCGCTATGACCAGTCAATCCGCGCGCTCAAGACGGTGCTCGAGCGCGGCTATCTGGGAGACCCGATCCTGGCCACCATCGAGATGCGGGCCATCCCGCACTGGCAGGCCTGGGTCAAGGACCTCGGCAAGGTGACGCTGCTCAACATGAGCATTCATCATCTGGACTCATTCCGATTCCTCTTTGGCGACCCGAAAAGCGTTTACGTGAGCGCCCGCACCGACCCGCGCACCAAGTTCGAGCACACGGACGGCATCGTGCTCTACATCCTGGAATACGCCAACGGCTTCCGTGCCACGTCCTGGGACGATGTGTGGGCCGGGCCAGCGCGCGAAGGCGGCGCTCCCGACACTTACATCAAATGGCGCGTCGAAGGCACGGACGGGCTCGCGCAGGGCACGATCGGGTGGCCGTCGTATCCCAACGTCACGCCCAGCACGATTGATTTCACCACCAAGCTCCAGCCCGGTGTGTGGTTCGCGCCGCGCTGGAAGGAAGTCTGGTTTCCCGACGCCTTCGAGGGCACAATGGGCATGCTGCTCGACGCGCTCGCCAGCGGTTCGGAGCCGGCGGTCTCCGGGCGCGATAATCTGAAGACCATGGCGCTTCTCGACGCCTGCTACAAATCCCTCGCCGAGCATCGGCCGGTGGAGATTGAGGAGATCTTAAAGTAGAGGCGCTGCGACAGACGAGGTACATCATGAAGCTCGGACTCATCAATTCCGCCTGGCTGGGCTCACACGTCTCGACCGCCGAAGGCATCCGCAAGACCAAGGAAATCGGTTTCGACACGATTGATATCTTCGCCGACCCCCTCGAAATCGACATCCGCGAGCGCAAGCTCATCAAAGACACGGCGAAGGAAATCGGCCTGCCGATCGTCTCGGTGTGCTGCTGTGCGCTGGGCATCGCCGACTTCAACGGACCGGTGGCGAAGTTCCATGTTCAACGCTGCAAAGCGTTTCTGGATTTTGTTTACGAACTGGAAGCCAAAAACCTGTTGCTGGTTCTGGGCGAGTACATCTGGCAGCAGGAAGTCATCAAGCCCCAGGATCAGTGGAAGTGGGCGGTCGAGAACACGCGCGCGCTCGGCGAGTACGCGGCAAACCTTGGAATCGAAATCGCTATCGAGCTCGAGCCGTTCAAGCTTTCCATCGTCAACAGCCTGGACAAGATGGTGGAGTTCCTGAACGACGTCAACCATCTGGCAGTGCGCGCCAACATGGACATTTCCCATCTGCACTTGTCGCATTCGCCGGCGTCAGAGATGCCGCGCCTGAAGGGCCGCATCGGTCATGTCCACTTCTCCGACTGCGATGGCAAAGTGCACGGCGACTTGCCGCCCGGCCGCGGGGTGGTGGATTTTGTGCCCTATCTCGCCGCCCTCAAGGACGTAGGCTTCGAGGGCACGGTGAGTATCGAGCTCGAATACTCGCCTGAGCCTGCGAAGATCGTTGATTGGGTCACCGAAGCCTATCGCGAAACCAACCAGCTGATGCAAGGGTTGGGTATTCGGACTTAGCTCACACCGATCCGGGCGCTCTCCTTGAAGTGGACCTTTAGTTTTAGCTTCGTCTTTTTCGCAGAATCTGTAACTT
>CAZTHM010000090.1:0-10845 GCA_964613505.1 uncultured Acidobacteriota bacterium
ATCCTGTGGAAGCGATTGCCCCTCGCCGTCGTCATGGGCCTGGCTGCCGTGTGGGTGCTTGCCCCGGCCTTCGGCCAATTGCCCAACTCGGCTGCGACAGGCTCAACGCCTTCCTTCCCGTTGGTGCTGGGGGGTGGGTTGGCGGCGGCCGCACTCATGTTGGTGGGGTTGGTCACAGCGGAGCATTTTCTGGCGCGCCGCACGCCGGCTACAGTTGCCAGCTACCGGCTGGCGTGGCGCGGCCGCGTCAAAGACCCCTCCGTGGGTTTGGCCGTCGTCCGAGGGGCCCTCGCGGGGTTGGCCCTGGGCGCGGTACAAATTCTCCTATGGCATCTCTCTTTGGTGATTCCTTTCGGCAAAAGCGTACCTTCCCGCATGGCGGGCGTGCTTCTCGCGGCATTCGCTGATCCCGCTCCCGTTGGTCAAGCCCTGGCCAGTCTTTCCCCGGCCCTGTTCGTGATTTCCGCTGCCCTGCTGAATGGCGTCATCATCGGTCTCATATTCCTGGCTTCCCAGTGGGCCATCTCGGGACACAAGGAATTCGCCAAGCATCCCAAGGACAAGCTGCATCGATTCGCTGTCTTGCTGGGGATGGCGGCGAATGCGGCCGTGCTGACCATCGCCACGCGCCTGCAGTTCGGTCAGAGCCTGAGTCTCGGGCCGGGCTTCCTGGTCGTTCCCTTGATTCTGCTCTGCTTGCTGACGTGGTTGTTGCTTTCTTACGACGTGTTGACCGTGATCGTGGCCGCGGGGACGGCCGTCTTGTGGACACTTAACTATCCGCTGCTGCAGATTCTTGAAGAGGTGGGTAACGCCGGCCAGTGGGGAGTGTTTGTCTGCTGGGTTGCGCTCGTGGCAGCCGCGGCCGCTTCCGCCTTCCGGTCCCACTTGGCCCATATCCCGAGGCGATTGCGGGACGGGGCGCAGTAGTCCCCTAACCGCTTGGTTCTAGAGACATTTCTCCGAAGCCGAGAGTGGTTTTGGAGTGCCTGGAGTGCGGCCGCTTCGCCAGGGCGCAGCCATCGGGTCGTCGGACATTTTGTCCCTTTGACTAGGGTGGGTTAAACGCCCACCGAGGCTTTCAAGGGGAACGACCTATCACGGAATTGGCCCAGCCTACATGGTTACGGTCAGCGGCGCCTTGAGCACGAAGTCGAGTTTGGTCTCGGGCGGAATCTGGACCTGCTCGCCTTTGGTGGCGGCTTGAACCGCGGTACCCGCACCAGCGCCCACGGCGGCGCCGATGGCCGCGCCTTTGCCCTTGCCCGCGATGGCGCCAATCAAGCCGCCCAGCGCTGCGCCTCCGCCCACGGTGGCGGCCGTGCGCTTGCCGCGCGAGGCTCCGGTCTTCTCAACCACGGCGGTCTCTACCGCATAGGTTTGGTTGCCCGCAGCCAGCCCGACCAGTTCGACTTCCAGCTCCGAGCGGCCCGTCATGCGGCCGGCGCTGGCAGCTAGCCGCAGCCTGACGCGCGCGTCGGCGCCACGGCGAATGATGACGCGTTCGTCCACGACGACGGGCGCATCCACAGTGGCCGAGAATTCCTCTCCCGCACGATTCTGCGAGGAATCGATCCCGTCGATCATGCGAACGGTAATCGTAGTGCCGGCCGGTATGGTGATCTGCTCAGCTTGGCGAACCGGCGCAGGCTCAGGAGCCACTGCGGCGGGAGCCGAAGCTGCGGGAGTTGGCGTTGAAGCGGCCTGGGCTGCTGGGGCGGCTTCCGCTGGCTGTGCCGCGCTTTCGGCAGGCGCCGCGGGCTTCGAGGCCTTGGCGGCAGCCGGAGCTGATTCGGAGTGACGCGACTTGGGTTGCCGTTCTGGCCGCTCCACCGGCGTGCTCTCAAGTTCAGGAGCCGGCCGCGCAGCAGCCGCGGTTTCCACCGGAGCCGCAGCAGGCGCGCTGGCCGCCGCTGCGACGATCAGGCCGTTTGTGACCTGCTTGACGCCTTTCACCTGTTTGGCCAGGTTTTCCGCGGCGGCTTTCTCCAGTTCCGTATTCACAGACCCGGCCAGCGCGACCGCACCATTCGCGGAACTCACGCGAATGTCGCGGGTCTTCAAGACCGCGTCGGCAAAGAGCTTGGCCTGAACCTCGGAAGTGATGGCCTGGTCATCCGGCTTCTGTCCCATCTCCATCAAGCGGTCGCAAGACGCCAGCATCAGTGTGCTGACGAAAACAATGAGGGCAAGTCTAGACCCGATTCTCTTCATTCCTGCCTCCCGTGGGTAATCAAGACAGTCTACACCTCTCTTTAGATTCCGCATCCGCAAAGCGAGATGCACGTCGACTTCCATGAGTGTATCTCCAAAGCCTTCGCACGGGAAGTGCCGCGTGAAACTAGACTTGCAGCGCACCTCGATTTTCACAGCCGAAGGCGCGAGCGTGCTAGAATGACACGGTTGGGTAGATTCTTCCGGGCTGCGAGAGAGCTGGAAATCTTCTCCGGTGGTCGCAGTTGCGTGGAGGCACGAAAGCAGACCCCGTGGAGAGCGTTTCCCTTAGCGTCGTCATCCCTGTTTATAACGAGGCGGAAAACGTCGGGCCGCTGGTCGAGCGGCTGCGTGCGGCTCTAGATGGCTGGCCCGGCGGCGCGGAATTCCTATTCGTCGATGATGGCAGCACGGACGCCACGCTGGAACTCCTCAAGCAAGCTCAGGGAAGCGACGCGCGGGTGCGCCTTGCTCACTTCCGGCGCAATCTTGGACAGACCGCGGCGATGGCGGCGGGATTCCGCCTGGCGCGCGGACAGGCGGTCGTCACGCTGGATGGGGATTTGCAGAACGATCCGGCGGAAATCCCGCGTCTTATCGAAATGCTTAAGGATTGGGATTGTGTTTGCGGGGTGCGCGTTCGCCGCCAGGACGGTCTGTGGAAGCGAATTTCCTCGCGCATCGGCAATGGCTTTCGCAATTGGTTGACCCGCGACGATATCGTGGACACCGGGTGCACACTCAAGGCCTTCCGCCGCGAATCGCTGGAGCACCTGGAGCTTTATCGCGGCATGCATCGGTTCCTTCCCACGCTGCTCAAGATGCGCGGTTGCCGGGTGACGCAAGTGCCCGTCAGCCATCATCCCCGGGCGGGCGGAAAAACCAAATACGGCACGTGGGGCAGGATGATCAAAGGCATTGCCGACGTCTGGGCGGTCCGCTGGATGAAGAAGAATCGGGTCGATTACCGCCCGGTGCTCGAAGTCCTGGAACCCGCCGCCGACGAACCGCGGCGCTCGGAGAACGCCTCGACCGATCGCCAATCGGAGTTTTCACGAACTCTTGGCCACTGACCTCACCTCTCACGTGAACGAATCTTTGTCCTCATCAACTCCTGTTTCGAATTTCCCATCGCGTCAATTCCTGCTCTTGCTGCTGGTGGGGGGCGTACTCTTTTTCGCCGGCCTGGGGCGATTACCTTTGCTCGAACCCGACGAGGGACGCAACGCCGAGGTGGCGCGCGAAATGCTTGCCTCGGGCGACTTGATCACACCCCACTTCAATTCGCTCCCGTATCTCGACAAGCCAGCCGTGTATTTCTGGATGGTGGCGGGCTCGTTTCGACTCTTTGGGATCACAGAGTGGGCGGCGCGATTCCCCTCGGCACTGATGGCGCTCGGAACGATGCTCCTGACCTGGTTTCTGGCGCGGCGGATGTTCGGAGACTTCACGGGTCTGCGCGCCGCAATCATTCTGGCGACGACCCCTCTGGCCATCGCGTACGCGCGTTCGGTGATCTTCGACATGACTCTGGCATTTCTCGTGACGGTGGCAATGACCAGTTTCTGGTTTGCAGAAGAGAGCGGTTATCGCCGGCCGTGGCTCGAAGTCTTGCTGTTTACCGCGATGGGATTAGCCGCCATTACTAAGGGCCCGGTGGGATTTCTCCTGCCTTTACTCTCCATCCTGCTATTTCAGGCGTTGCGCGGAAGATTCCGCGAGCTGAAGAGATTGCGCTGGGGGTGGGGTGTTCTGGTGTTTCTTGCCGCCGCCCTGCCCTGGTTCATTGCGGTCTCGGTGCGAAATCCTGAATTCCCGCGCTATGCGCTTTGGCAGGAGAGCCTGCAAAGGTTCGCTACGGGAAGCACGCGGCGAGGAGGCAATCTTCTCTACTACATTCCGGTTTATCTCCTGGGATTCTTTCCCTGGAGCTTCTTCCTGTTCTTTGCAGCGGTCAACCGGTGGAAACGATGGCGGGCGCTTCGGGATGAAGCCCACAAACCGATTCTGTTTCTCTTGTCATGGGCCACGCTGATCTTCGTATTTTTTTCGATTTCGCAATCCAAACTTCCGGGATATTTCCTGCCGGCGACCGTCCCTCTCGCCATTCTGATTGCGCAATTCTGGGGAGAGGTCGGAAGAGAGGACGCCGGGCGCCGCCCCTACTGGCTGACCGCGGGCTTTGCCGTGTTGGTGGTTTTGGGACTGCTGGTGGCCGCAGCGCCGCAAGTGTTCCGCTTTCCTTCGGTGGAGATCGCACTAACCGAAAAGATCCCACCGAGGGTCGTGGGACTACTCAAGCCTTCGCTTTTCTACTCAGGCTTGATTTTGATTGCTCTGGGCATCATCGGCCGGAATCTCGCCACACGCCGGACGGGAAAGACTCTGGCTGTGGGCTCGCTGGTATTGGTTGCGCTCACTGTGCCCCTGCTGCTCATGCGGTGGCTGGCGCCGCTGGAGAGCTTTGCCGCAACATCTTCGACTCGCCAGTTGGCGCGGACGATTCTGGAAAGCCCTGCGAAGGATTTGCCTCTCTACGGCTATTATTGTTTCCGGCCGGGGCTGGCGTTTTATCTTCAGCGTCCGGTGGGACTGGTTACGGCGGACGCGAGCGAGTTAACGAGCAACTACATCTCGGCGCGCCTGGTGGACTTGCGCCGCCAGAGCGCGAACTCGGCGTTACCCGGCGCTCCGCCTCCCAGTGAGCTGCTTTGGGACGCTAATGACCTGCGCGAGCGGGCGCGGTATTCGCCGCGGCCCATGCTGGTAATGGTCCGCAATCGCGACGCGCGGAAACTCTCGCAAACGGTACCCGAGATGGAACCACTCTGGAACGATTGGGAGTTTTCGGTTTGGGAAATCCCCGCAGGGAAGGAAAGGTAGGTCTCAGGTGCCAGGTGTCAGCCGCAGGAATTGAGCGGCTCCCTGACCCCTGAAACCTGTACTTTATGTGTGGAATTTGCGGAATCTTCAATCTGACGCTCGAGCCCGTGGCGCACCGCGAGCGCATTGACGCCATGTCAGAGCGGATTGTGCATCGCGGGCCCGACAGTCACGGCAAGTTCGAACTGCCGCATCTCGCGCTGGCCATCCGCCGGCTGAGCATCATCGACCTCGAGACCGGCAATCAGCCGCTCTCCAACGAAGCGGGCGACGTCACAATGGTCTTCAACGGAGAAATCTACAACTACCGCGAGCTTCGTGAGGAGCTTCTCGCCCGCGGCCACAAATTCAAAACCCAGTCCGACGGCGAAGTCGTCGCGCACCTTTACGAAGAGCGGGGCCCGGATTTCGTCCGCGAGTTGAACGGCATGTTCGCCATCGCGCTCTGGGACGAGCGTGGGAAACGCCTGGTTCTGGCGCGCGACCGCGCCGGTGAGAAGCCGCTCTATTATTGGCGCAGCAACAACACGCTGGTGTTCGGCTCGGAGATCAAAGCACTGTTCGAGTATCCGGGCCTCAGCCGCAGGATCGATCCGGAAGCGTTGGCCCAGTATTTCTTCTACGGCTATTTTCCTGCGCCGCGCAGTGTTTACGCGGAAATCCAGAAGCTTCCAGCGGCGCACACCATGGTCGTGGAGCGCGGTGAAATCCGGATTGATTGCTACTGGCGCTTGCAGGAGTACCTGCGACCGCCGGGCGGCCCGCGCGTTACGCAGCGTGATGAAGCAGCCCTCGTCGAAGAATTGCGCGCGCGGCTGCGTGAGGCGGCCATCTCGCGCCTGGTGAGCGACGTGCCGCTCGGCGTGTTTCTGAGCGGAGGAGTAGACTCCTCAACCCTCGTCGCCACCATGAGCGAGCTGACGCCCGGCAACGTCAACACCTTCTCCGTGTCGTTTCCGGAGAAGTCGTTCAACGAGGAGCCTTACGCGAGCCTGGTGGCGCGGCATTTCAACACACGGCATCACGTGCTCCCCGCCAACGAAAAAAATCTGCGCGAGGCGCTCGACATCCTCGCCGGCCATCTCGACGAGCCGGTCGCCGACCCGGCGGTCATCCCCACTTATCTGCTTTCGCGTTTCGCGCGCACCGAGATCAAGGTGGCGCTGAGCGGCGAAGGGAGCGACGAGCTCTTCGGCGGATATCCGACTTATTTGGGAGCGCGGCTGGCGGAGTACTACTTGCGGCTGCCGCGTTTTGTGCGCCGGCAATTCTTCGACCGGCTCAAGCGCTTTTTGCCTGTGTCGTCAACCGCCGTCCCGAAAGGGCTCTTCCTGCGCCGCTTCCTCACCCATGCCGAACGCGATCCGGCAGAGCGCCACCACATCTGGTTCGGAATGTTCAATCCCGCGGAACTCGATCAACTCTTCAGCCCCGAGTGGTGCGGCCCCAAGCCGCCGTCGAGCGTCATCTTCGCACCGCTTGCCCACGTATTGGAGGGCACGCAGTTCGACGAAGCAGTCGCGGAAATGCTCTATTTGGATTTCCGCATGTATCTTGAGGACAACCTGCTGGTAAAAATCGATCGTGCCAGCATGGCGTGCTCACTCGAATTGCGCACGCCTTTCCTCGACCATCGGCTGGTCGAGTTTGCGGCGGGGTTGCCGGCGTCGCTGCGCGTCCGCCGCTTTCAGCTCAAATACCTGCTCAAGAAGGCCGTAGAGAAATGGCTTCCGCATGAGATTGTCTACCGCCAAAAGCGGGGATTCTCGGTGCCAATTGCCAGTTGGATGAAAGAGGGGCTGCGGCCGCTCCTCGATGAAACGCTCGCGGAGGAGAAGCTGAAACGCGACGGACTATTCAATGCGGCGTTTGTCCGCCGCCTGCTCGAAGAGCATTGGAGCGCGCGCGCCGACCATCGCAAGACGCTTTGGACGCTGCTGAGTTTTCAGCTTTGGTATGACCGGTGGGGGAAGAGCGGGGGTTAGGATTCAGGATTAAGGATTAAGGACAGACGACAAGGGACGAAGGACAAAGGACAGAAGTCCGGCGATCAGGGGACCGAGGCGGAAAGTGCCAGCTAGGAAGAAACCGAAGAAAAAGCAGAAGAATATCGCGACGGCATTTGCGCCTCCGCCCGCCCGTGAGGCATTCCGCCCGAAGGAGTGGGCGGTTATCCAGAAATGTCGCACGCCGCGACAAGTTCAAGAATTCCTCCGTTCATTGCCCTACAACTGGGAAAAGAAAGGCGAGACGCTGCGGACTTTCCGCAACGTCGTCAAGCATTGGAGCGCCCACTGCCTGGAGGCCGCGCTGACGGCGGCGACCATCCTCGAACAACACGGTTACCCTCCTTTGTTTCTCGATTTCGAATCCCAAGACAAGCTCGACCACGTTCTTTTCCTTTTTCGCCATCGCGGGCGATACGGAACCGTGGCGCGTTCCCGCGACGCCGGCTTGCATGGACGCAAGCCTGTCTTCCGCACCCTTCACCAGCTCGTTCGGAGCTACGTGGATCCTTACATCGACGGTTCGGGCCGCATCACCGGCTACGGCGTGTTCGACCTGCGGACGCTTCGCCAAAGCGACTGGCGGCTTTCGGAGAGAAACGTCCGGGCGGTCGAGCGCGCGCTCATCAGGTTCCCTCACAAGAAACTGCGAACTTCCGACCGGGGCTATCACGCCATGCTCCGCCAGTTTTGGGTCTTCAAGAAGAAGCATCCCGGCCGCCCGGTGACCTTCTATTCGAACAAGCATCAGTGGTTGTGAGCGCGGCCATGGCCCTGCCTGTTGTTGTCACCCCCGCGAAAGCAGGGGTCTGCGCCAGCCAGCAAAGCCTGTTGCCGTGGGATCGTAGCCAGGCGGGGTTCCAAAAGCCCACGGCACCCAAACCGTGCCGTGGCTACTTCAATTTTGGTTTTCCTGGATTGGCGCCGGAAGTCGCCGGCACGACCTGGCGAGTTTCGACCTCGGGAGGAGAGGCTGCAACCGGCGCTGCGCACTTGGGACATTTCTCGTCGCCAATGCGAACCCGATGCCCGCGCGGGCAAAGGCGGGGTTTCGTGTGAACCAGCGCGTACAGGATTTCAAAAAGCAGGTAGTAGCCGAGCATCCAGCCGACCGCGACGAACGCCAGGACAGATGGCGAGATCACGTAACGATGCGAACGCGCCAATTCTCCCGTGGGGTTCCGAAAGAAAAAGATTGCAGCATTCAATAGGAAGTAGACTCCCACGACGTAGCGTCCATCCTTCATCCATCCCGGACAGACGCTGTAGAGGGCTTTAACCCTCTTGATCTGCCATTCCAGTCCCACTCGCTGCATGAGCACCAACGTCAGAGGGACGCCTAAAAGGAAAATCCCGGCGTGGAGGACGACGGCAAATGCCGGGCTTCGAAAACTGATGCGGCAAAGGGCCAGGACGTGAAGCGCCAGGCTGGCGGCGAAACCCACCGCGGCGAACCTCCATCCCCAGCGCAGAAAAACCTGCATACGTGTGAGCGCTCTTTTGCAGGGCGTACCGAATCATGGCCGGGACGCCTTGTCCATGGTGGTCGGGCGGAACTATAATAGCAGCGGAGGCGCGCCATGCGCTTCGAGAAGTTCAGTTTCGGATCGATTCAGATTGACGGCATCACTTACGAGTACGACGTGGTCGTTGACCGCGGCGAGATTCGCAAGCGCAAGAAAAAACCTTCGAAACCGTTTCGCGACGAATTCGGGCACACGCCGCTTTCGGCGGAAGAAACGATCCCCTGGAAATGCCGGCGGCTGGTGATCGGCACGGGCGCGAATGGCGCCTTGCCGGTGATGAAGGAAGTGACACTCGAAGCCGAGCGGCGCAAGATCGAGCTGCTGATCCTCCCCACTGCCCAGGCCTTGGAGTTCCTCAACCAGCAACCGGAAGAGACCAATGCGGTCCTGCACGTGACCTGCTGATCATTTTCGGATTGCCATCGGGCGGAGTTCCGTGGGCGGCGAGCCGGGCACACGAAGAGCGCTGCGAGGGGAAGCCGTCAGCGTTCTTGTTCCAGAGCGGCAACCAGGAGCGAAGTCTTGCGGGTGAGATTGAGAGCCCGTTGCAAGTCACCACCGGCGAGGGCGCGTTCCGACTGGGCGAGGAATGAGCGCGCGTCGTCGAGCATCCGGCGGTCCTCCGGCGACGAGACCTCACGCTCCATCTCGGCTGTCCGGCGACGGAGGCGCTCCTGCAGGTTTTGGATCTGGCGGCGAAGTGCGGCCTGCTGGGCGGGTGCTTCGCGCGGCTCGAGCGCGGGAACTTCGGCGGGAGGCGGCTCTTCGGGCTCAGGGGCGGAATCGGGCGTAGCGGGGGTTTGGGGTCGGGCCGGCGTGCGACGCCGTGGCGCAGGTTTCGGTGTGACCGGCTCTTCGGGTGCAGCGGGCTCCACGGTCTCGGGCAGTGCGGGTTCCTCGATGACGATCGCCTCGCTCGATTCGCTGGAGGTTTGTGCGGTTGGAGCGGGCGGGGCAGGCGTGTAAATGATGCGCGTGGCCGTCTGCCGCTTTGGGCATCCCCAGACCAGCAGCGCCAGTCCGCCAACCGAGAGCAACGTCCCTCGTCTCACCTTGCAGTTGATTGTAACATTATCGAGTGGCCATCAGGTGGAACACATGCCGCTCCCCCCAATGGATGCGCGGAGCGCAGCGAGACGTTACAACACTCGGCGGGCGCTAAAGGACACTGCCTCGAAGAGTAAGAAAGGCTGGCGATGGAAGGAGTGTGGGCAGCGGGGTTGCGCTGCCCTGAGTTATCCTCGGTTACCTTTTCCCGAAGCGGAAGACGATACCTGCGGAGATGCGCACGTTGTCCTGCCGCAAGCCGAGAAAAGGCGTCACCACGTAGTCGGCTTGGAAAATCCGCACGGCAACGTGCTTGTGAACTCTGATGTCGATTCCGCCGCCGAACGCCGCCGCGAACTTGGTGGCATCCTGCGATATTCCCACATAGCCCTGGCTGGCACGGATACCGCCCAGAAGAACGTGGGCAAAGGGCGTGAACGCCCCGGCCTTCCGATAGGCGAAATGCGGCCCAAACATGAACGTGTGGGCGCTGACGTTGACGTCGACCGGCACCAACCCGGGTCCGAGCTGAGTTTGGTGGGCGTAGAAACCGCTGAAGTCGGCCGTCCCGCCAAACCACTTGTTGACGTTCTCGGTGACCGCGCCATTCCACCCGTAGAGGTTAAGGTCCGCTCCTCCGATGTCCGCCCGTGCAACACCGCCGCCGCCAAAGACCTCAACTTGGGGAGTATCCTGTCCTCTTACCGGCAAAGCCAGAAACAGACTCAGCGCGAATATCCAAGTAAACTTCCGCATGTATGATGCCTCCCTGTGCGCGGACCCGTTTCAGCTTCGGTCAGGTCCAGGACTTCATTTCAACCACTAGTTCACTGTCAGGGCCACCGTTGTCGTCTTCGACGAACTTCCGGAGACGCCCGTAATAGTCAGCGTGTAAGTGCCTGCGGGAGTTCCGTTCGGCACGCCGAACTCACCTCCGCCACCACAGGCAGTCCAAAGCAAAGCCATCAGGATTACGACGCTCAGCATGATTGTCGTTCGCCGCCTTCCCGCCGCAGCCATGGTCGCCAGCATTATCAAAAGGAACGCCCATAGGAGCCAACGCAGGCCAGTTCCCGGAGGCGGCGATTTCGGACCCGCTCCCGGCGGCGCTTGAACACGAGCCGTGGTCTGAATACTGACGTCAACCACACTCGGATTGTTGCCGTCGA
>CAZTHM010000091.1:0-10790 GCA_964613505.1 uncultured Acidobacteriota bacterium
CAACTCCTCTGTTTCTTTCATCATGTCTATGAGCCTCGATTGGGCAACAATCCTCGCGTCAGCAAGAAGCTCCAGCCAATAGGCCGTCTCTTCCAGTTCCTGAAGCCCACCTTCAATCTTGCTGACGAATTCAGCGTTTGATCGTGCGCGTTTGGCTTCACGATAATGCGCCCCCACAGAGGTCCCGCTCTTGAGGACCTGCCTTCCCAGAACTTGGGCTTCGGTCGAACGAGGAAGCGATGAATAGAGACGGATGATCCGCAGCGCGAATTCTTTTGTCCTGGCTTTCAAGTCTCTGTTTTCCTCGTTCCTCGTTCCGCGTTCATCCTTCATCGTTCCTTGTTCGTCTCTGCCTTTCTTCTTCGTTCATCCTTCATCATTCATCGTTCATCATTTCTTAATGCACTCGCCGTTCTCGCCCCGCCCAGTATTTCTCTCGCAAGACTTTTTTCAGGATCTTGCCCGTTCCGCCTTTGGGCAGGGCTTCGAGAAACTCGACGGACTTGGGCACTTTGAAACCGGCCAGGTGCGCGCGGCAATGCGCGATGATTTCTGCCTCGGTGGCCTGCTGGCCGGCCTTGAGCGAGACAAGCGCTTTCGGCACTTCCCCCCACTGTTCATCAGGCACGGCGATGACGGCGCATTCGAGCACGGCGGGGTGGCCGTAAATGACGCGCTCGATTTCCGCCGAGGCGACATTCTCCCCGCCGCTCAGGATCATGTCCTTGGCGCGGTCGACGATAAGGATGTAGCCTTCTTCATCGACGACGGCGAGGTCGCCGGTGTGGAACCAATCGTCGCGAATGGCGTGTGCTGTATCTTCGGGTTGGTTCCAGTACCCGGCCATCACCACGTCGCTGCGCACGACGACTTCGCCGACTTCCGTGCCGTCCGGCTTGATGTCTCGGCCGTCCAGGTCCACCACGCGAACTTCCGTCCCGGCGATCGGGTAGCCCGCCGTAGCTTTGCGGCGCAGCCTGAGTTCCTCCCCATCGCCGGCCAGATGCTCCTTCGCGTGCGCGATGGTCACTACCGGCGAAGTCTCGGTCAGGCCGTAGCCGCCCTTGGCGACACAGCCCGGAATCTTTCGCTCCACTTCCCGGATGAGCGCCGTGTTGCAGGGCGCGCCGCCCATCATCACCTCACGGACGGAATTCAAGTCGTATTTCGCAAAGTCAGGATGATTGATCATTGCGATGACCATCGCGGGCACCATTTGCAGCCGCGTGACGTGCTCCTGGTGTACAAGAGTGAGCACAGTTTGGGGATCGAATTTTCGGATCATGACGTGCCGCCCGCCGGCAATCGTCACGGTGTGGGGCGCACCCCAGCTATTCACGTGAAACAACGGCACGGTGTAAAGGTGGACGTACGAATCGTCGCAGCGTAGCGCTGTCGTGACATAGAAGGCGTGCAAGTAGAGGTTGCGGTGCGTCAGCATCACGCCCTTGGGATGCGCCGTCGTGCCGCTGGTGTAAAAGAGTTCAGCGACAGTGCTCTCGTCGATGCCGCGATAGTCAATTTCGCGCGGCTCCGCGGCGGCCAGGAGTTCGTCGTAGGACTGCGCGTGTGCCCAGGCGGGTTTGACTCCGCGCAGAGCGACGAATTTCTCGATGGACTTCAAGTGCGGCCGCATCGCTTCGACCATCGGAATGAATTCCGGATCGAAGCAGAGCAGCCTCGGGGCTGCATCATTGAGGATGTACGTCAATTCTTCGGGACTGAGGCGGATGTTCAGCGGCAGGAGGATCGCACCGACCTGCGGCACACCGTAGTAGGCTTCGAGCAACCGGTGGCAATTGAAGCTGAGGTAGGCCACACGGTCGCCCTTGTTGATCCCCAATCGGGGCAGCGCATCCGAGAGTCGGTCTGCGCGCTCGTTGAATTCGCGATACGTGAAGCGCAGGTCTTCGCACACCACGCCGATTTTCCGTCCAAAAACCTGCGCCGCGTGGCGCTTCAATCGGACCGGTGTGAGGGGCAAGACCATGGGGACCTCATTGAATCATTGGTTCATTGAGCCATTGATCCATTGGACCAAGGACTGAAGGTTCTACTCTAAAACCGTGAATCACCAGAGCCCTGGGAGGCACGTCAATGAATCAATGATCCGATGAATCAATGAATCAATCCTCTACCACTGCCGTTTTTCGACGCGCGGCCGCTCGGCGCGGCTCATGCCCTTCGTCTCGATGGCGGGGTGCTTAAGGCCGCGCAATTCTCCGATGCTCTCGCAGACCTTGAGCACAGCGTCCGCGATGTCGTCGGTGTCTTTGCGGCTGCCAAGAAAGATATGGTGCGGCAGCCAGACGGCTTCGTCGTAAGCGGCACGCGCCGAGACCGGGCAATCGTAGCTCGACTTTAAATCGAGTGGAGTCTCGCGCCCCCAGCTCAGCGCCGGCCATTCCTGTGCATCGACGGGGAAGAGCGCGCTCTTATACACCGGCTCGTAGAACAGGCCGTCGCAGGGGACGCCTTCGGTCTGCAGCGCGCCCAGGAATGCGGCTCGTGGCACACCGAAATGCTCGGGCGAATACTTGAAGACGTATTGATAAGCGGCGACACGCGTCTGGCGCGGGTCGCGCTTCAGGAAATCGAGTCCCGGCGTGCCGCGGATACGTTTCTCGAAATAGTCCATGTTGGCCTGACGGACCTTGGCTTGTTGTGGCAGGCGCTCGAGTTGCGCCTGTAGAATCACCGCCTGCAGCTCCGAAATGCGGTAGTTGAAGCCGATCATCCGATGCTTGAATTGGTCGGTGACACTGGCGCGCCCGCAGTTCATGAAAGACTGGGCGCGCTCGCAGTATTCGAGATTGCTGGTAATTACCGCGCCGCCTTCGCCGGCCGTCATCAGCTTGCTGGATTGAAAACTGAAACAGCCGAGGTCGCCCGTGGCGCCCGCGCCTTTCTTGCGCCACATGCCGCCGTGGGCGTGCGCGCAGTCTTCGATGACGGCGATCTTGCGCTCACGCGCGAGGCGCATGATCTCGTCCATGTCGGCAAAACGCATGGCGAGATGGACGGGGAGGATGGCGCGCGTCTTGGGAGTAATCGCTTTCTTGATGAGCTTGGCGTCCAGGCAATAGGTGTCGGAATCGACATCCACGAACACGGGGACGGCGTTGAGCAGCAGGATCGGCCCCACGGTGCCTTCCCAGGTGTAGGCGGGAACGATCACTTCGTCGCCGGGCTGAAGGCCGATGGCCTTGAGAGCAATTTCGATGGCAATCGTCCCGTTGGCTACCGCCAGGCCATACTTCGCGCCGTGGAAGCGCGCGAACTTTTGCGCGAAGTCGTGGGCAATCTTGTTGGGGAAGGGATAGCCGCCCCAATTACGGCTGGCGAGGACGCGCAGCAGGCCCTGCTTTTCTTTGTTGGTGTAGAGGGGCCAGGCGCTGAAAGGTTTTTTGCGAACCGGCTTTCCACCGGTGATAGCGAGTTTTCCCATCAGACCCTCCCGGAACCGCGACCGACAATAGTGGGGAACGCAAAGCGGTTAATCATAGTCACTGGCGGGCGCAAGTCAAGGCGGGAAGAGATTCAATGCGCGCGTTCCGCAGGCGGTTTCAATTCGCCGACGATGAACCAGTAAGGGATCAATCCGCAAACCAGGATGACGGCGCCGACGGCGAAACCAGGAACGTAAGAACCCGTGCGGCTGATTAAGAGTCCCATGACGAGGGGCGCAAGGATTCCGCCGAGGTTCCCAGAGTAATTCTTCACTCCCGTCCAGATTCCCACTTTGTCCGGAGGAGCGCAGCATTGGAGGATGGCGAGCAGGTTTCCAGTTCCCAGGCCCACCAGACCAGCGGCAAAAATCAGCGGCACCGCAATCGTGATGTCGCTGGCGAGTCCGGCGGGAATAATCAAGAGCCCAGTGACCCAGGCGACCGTCAAGATGCCCTTGCGCGTGCGGGTCTCATTCCAGCCGCGGCGGATGAGGCTGTCTGCAATCCATCCGCCGAGTGGCTCGGTAATGCCGAAGATGAAGAAGGTAATCGCCGCCAGCAACCCGGCTTGTTTGATGGAGAGCCCACGCCCTTTGACGAGATAGTCGGGAAGCCAGGTGAGCATGACGTACCAGAAATAGTCAAAGCAGAAAAACCCCAGAACAATGCCGATCAGGTTTCGATTGCCCAGGAGGTTCATGAAATCCAGGATGGGGCCGAACGCGCGCGACTGGCTGGCGCGAGCGAACTCTTGGGGGAAAATCGCGCGCCAAGCGAAAAGCACAGGCGAGGCAATCAACAGGAGGGGATACAACAGAACAGCCGGAGCTTTCGAACGGGACGAATCGCGCTGCTGGGGTGTTACCGGTTCGGCGCGGGTGATTGCGCTCGAAGGAGTGATGATCCACGGCAACAGCCAAATGAGAGCGGTGAAGCCGACGATCCAAAACATGCTCCGCCAGCCGTAGGTGATGATCAGCCACGGGATCAGGATGCCGTCGATCACCAGACCGGTGCGCGTGCCAAAATCGAAAAAGCCCGACGGAAACCCGCGCTGCTGCGGGGGAAAAAGCCGGCTGATGATCTTCATGCCGCCGGGCAGGTAGATGGATTCGCCAAAGCCCAGCATCAGGCGTAAGGCGATAAGCGCTCCAAGACTGTTGGCGAAACCCGCGAGGCCGCATGCCAGCGACCAGAGTGCGAACATCCCTGCGTAGAGCCATTTCAAGTTAAATCGGTCGGCGGCCCATCCAATGGGGATCTGCATGTATGCGTACGACCAGAAAAACGCCGATGCCAGCACGCCTTTCGCCGTCGGTCCCAGGTGCAGGTCGTCGGAGATCACCGGCAGCGCCATCGAAAGCGTGGCGCGATCCATGTAGTTGATCATCGAGGCGAAGTAGAGCAGCACGACTATCCACCAACGTTCTAAGCTGGTGGTTGCGACGCTCGCCGCCATCGGCGCGTACGTCCCGCGATTGGACTTCTGGGAATTCAACGGTTGACTCTCGCCCAGCAGGAGTGGGCAGCATACCGCATCCGCCGCCGAGGTCAAGAAGGATTCCGCGGGGGCGCAGTGTGCTGACGATTGATTCTTGCAACAGGGGAGGGATTTTCCGCTAAACTCACGCCTCGCAGCGGTGAACATTCTCCCACGCGAGTGTTTTCTTGAGTTCAAGGAGGGTAGCAATGAAAAAGTTGATTCTGGCTTTCGTAATGGTGAACTTAGCGACGGCCTGGTGCGTAGCGGAGGAACCGCCCCGTTTGGAGGAACTCCGCAACAAAACGATTTTGGTTTTCACGCCCCATCCGGACGATGACGTATTCGGGGCGGGCGGCACGATCGCTCTCCTCAATCGCAACCACAACAAGGTGTACATCGTGATTTACACCAACGACGACAAGGGTTCCTACGACCCCGAAATGAATTCCCAGCGTTTGGCGCAGATCCGCAAGGCGGAGGAAGAAGTTTCTGAGGGATTGCTGGGAACCCCCAAGGAAAACATCTCGTGGATGGGCTATGACGATGGGATGCTGGAATACGCTCCCCAACCGAAGCTGGTGGAAGAAGCCACGGCAATTATCCGGCGCGTCCGGCCGGATGTGCTCCTCAGCGTCGATCCCGGCGAATGGTACGAGCGCTGGCACAAGACCGATCACCGCATGGCGGCGTTCAATACCATCGACGCGGTGCGGGCGGCGGAATTCTGGCTCTACTTTCCGAACCAGCGCCTCGAGCAGGGATTGCAGCCCTACCGCGTGCCGCTGATCTATTTTTTCTACCCGTCGCCGCAGGAAGCCAACTACTGGGTAAACATAGATAGCGTTTTCGACCTCAAAGTGGATTCCGCGACCCAGCAGGTGAGCCAATTCGAACCGGCGGTCAACAAGTATCGTCCCGATTGGGAACCGACCGCACTGGCGCGCGTCAAGGAGGAGTTCAACAAGCAGCACCCCAAGAAAGACGGACATTACGTTGAAGCGTTTCGGCGGGCGACCGAGTTCGTTCAGTATTGATGGCCACTATTGTGCGAAGGGTTATTTTTCACTCGTCTAGCCCTAATCTGAAAATACGAGTCATTTCGGGGACGGCGATAGGGGCGTCCGGGCATCGCCGCTGAGCGGTGAAGCAACCAATCTAAGTGTAACTGAATGAGAGCCTTTTAGTCGTTCCGAGATGCTTGCGCGAGATCGCATCGCTGACTTGAGCTCAATGTGCGTTATGTACTCCGAATCTCCTTGACATCTGAAATTCGAAAGAGTAACTTTTTCGTATGAGCAGCCAAAGGGCGTCAATCCGGCAAGTGATTTGGCTGTTGTTGATCGCCGGACTTTGGCTATGGGTCGTTCCGGGCGCTTCCGGCGCAGCAGAGTCTTATATTGACCAACCCTATCGGTCCTATCAGGATGCGAATCCAGAGAAATCATCACCTCGCAACAACATCCACATCGCGATTTCCCCCGCTCGCCGTCGCGCCGTGGTTTTCGCGGAGCTCGTTCAAGACAAATGCAATTCGAGCTCGGCGAAGCAACTTGTCTTACGCCTTTCTGAACTCGCGTTTTCAGTTACGCCAACTTCCTTACCACTTCGAGCGGACAAAAATCGGATAACGCTCTTCTCAATAAGAAGGGAATAGACCCAATCGGACCGTGATGAACAAGCGGCTGCCTGCGGTGGCTGCGCGAATGTTCGCCGTCCGCGATGACCAGCGCAACAGTTGACCTCGCGGAGGGACCAACCTGAGAACTCCTGGAGGTGGGTTATGGATCCGACTATGACGAGTCGCCGAAGCGAGGGTGTTCCTTTCTCCCTGACACGAGGTAAGGTGTTGCTGGTGGAGCCCGACACTCGCGACCGGCAATATTATTCCGCAATTCTCCAGCAACGAGGTTTCGAGGTGTGCGCCTGTGCGTCTTATCAGGAGGGGGTCGACTGTCTCGATCGCAATCCCGTCGATCTCGTGGTGGTCAACGAGGGAAGCAGCGCCTTCGAGGGACGCGTCTTGCTGGAGCACGCCATGATGATTGACCGGCACCTGCCGGTGGTGGTTCTTACGCGCTCTGTCAACATGAACTGCTACCTGGAAGCCATGCAACTGGGGGCCGTGGATTACCTGGAGAAGCCGCTGGCATCGGAAGAGATCGCCCACTTTGTGACGACCCACGTACGGCCACGTGCTGTCGCCGCCTGACGTTTCGAGCGGTGCGGCCGGTCCCGCCCAGCGCGGGATCGGCCGCGTCGTCCCTTTACTGCAATCGCCCCGCCGCTTATCGCCCCGCCGCTTATCTGGACACCCCCTTTGATTCTTCTTTATAATGGCGTGTTTATGCTTTGCCCGGAGGGCACATGCAGAAGGCGCTCGACCTGAAGAGCACGCTCAACCTGCCGCAGACAAAGTTCTCGATGAAGGCCAACCTCCCGCAGAATGAGCCGAAATGGCTGGAGAAGTGGGAGAAGGAGGATTTGTACGGGCAGACGCGGGCGGCGCGCAAGAGCGCCCCGGTATTTACTCTCCACGACGGGCCGCCTTACGCCAACGGGCGCATTCACCTGGGGACAGCCCTCAACAAAATTCTTAAAGACTTCATTGTCAAGACGAAGACCCTGGCCGGGTTCAACGCCCCATATGTTCCGGGGTGGGACTGCCACGGCTTGCCGATCGAAATCAACGTTGATAAAGAGCTCGGACCCAAGAAGGCGAAGATGAGCGTCGGGGAGATTCGCCAGGCCTGCCGCCGTTATGCCGAAAAGTTCGTGGACATCCAGCGCAACGACTTTCGCCGCCTGGGCGTTTTGGGAGAGTGGAGCCGGCCCTACCTCACAATGGATCCGGGGTATGAAGCGTTGATCGCCGAGGCGTTCGTCAAGTTTCTGGAGGAAGGCTACGTCTATCGCGGGCTCAAGCCCGTCTATTGGTGCATCAACTGCAAGACCGCGTTGGCGGAAGCAGAGGTCGAATACGAAGACCACCGCAGCCGCTCGGTCTATGTTAAGTACCCCTTGCTCTCCGACCCGGCGACGCTCGACGCGGCCCTGGCGGGACACAAAGTATCTGTGATCATCTGGACCACCACCCCTTGGACGCTGCCGGCCAGCATGGCGGTGGCATTCCATTCTGAGTTCGAGTATGTGGCCGCGGCGGGCAGCGACGGGGAAGTCTATATTCTCGAGAGCCGCCGCTATCAGGCGACGCTGAGCGAAACCGGCCTTGAAGCGCCGACCATTCTGGCGCGCATTCCGGGAAGAATCCTGGAACGCATCGAAATGCAGCATCCCTTCCTGGAGCGCAAAGTCCTGGGCGTGCTGGCCAATTATGTGACCGCGGAAGACGGGACGGGATGCGTCCACACGGCGCCCGGCCACGGCCGCGAGGACTATGAGACAGGTGTCAAATACGGCCTCGAGATTTATTGTCCCGTGGGTACAGCGGGGGAGTTCCTTGAAGGCTTACCGGAGTATTTGGGCAAGCGAGTTCTTGATGCCAACGAGCCCATCATCGAATTGCTGAAGTCGCGCGACAGACTCGTCGGGCCGCCCGGCTGGCTGACCCACTCTTATCCCCACTGCTGGCGCTGCCACAATCCGGTTATTTTTCGCGCCGCCGAACAGTGGTTCATCAGCATCGACCACAAGAATCTTCGCCAGCACGCGCTGGAGGAGATCAAACGCGTGCGCTGGCTGCCCGCCTGGGGCGAGGAACGCATCTCGAACATGATCGCCACGCGCCCGGACTGGTGCATTTCCCGCCAGCGTGTGTGGGGGGTTCCGATCACGGTCTTTCACTGCGAGACGTGCGGAAAACCGCTGATTGATCCCCCGGAGTTTGGCGCGCGCCTGGCGCGCCCCGCCATCGAGCTGTTCCGGAAAGAAGGCGCCGACGCCTGGTACACGCATCCCATCGAAGACCTGTTGCCGCCGGGAACGAAGTGCCCGAGCTGCGGCGGGACCAATCTGCGCAGGGAAACGGAAATCCTGGATGTATGGTTTGACTCGGGCTCGAGCCACCTGGCGGTGCTCGGGCATCGCGCCGACCTTCCGTGGCCGTCGGATGTTTACCTCGAGGCGGCCGACCAGTATCGCGGGTGGTTTCACAGCTCTCTGCTGGTGGCGCTGTGCACGCATGGGGCCGCTCCCTACCACGAGGTCCTCACACACGGCTGGGCGCTGAATGCCGAAGGCCAGGCGATGTCGAAATCGCTCGGCACAGGCGTCGAGCCGATGGAGATTATCAAGACGCACGGCGCGGAGATCCTGCGCTTATGGGCAGCGTCGGTGGAATTCGGCGAGGATGTCATGATCTCGACCGAGATGCTCGCCCGCCTTTCCGATGCCTACCGCAAACTGCGCAACACGTTCCGCTTCTGCCTGGCCAACCTCTACGACTTCAACCCCAAACGTGAAATCGTGAGCGGAGACGATCTGGAAGAGATCGACGCCTGGGCGCTGGCGCGTACGGCGGAAATCCTCGAACGGGTGGAGCAGGCGTATCAACAGTACGCGTTTCACAAGGTTTACCGGACGATTTACGATTTCGCGACCATCGAGTTGAGCGCCTTCTATTTTGATATTCTGAAAGACCGGCTCTACACGGCGCCGGCCAAGTCGCTACGCCGGCGCGCCGCGCAATCCACACTCTACCGGATTGCCGACGCGCTGGTGCGAGCGGTGGCCCCACTGATTTGCTTCACCGCCGACGAGGTTTGGTCGCACCTCCCCCCCGCGGTGGATGGCGGCCGCCGCGAGCCGAGCGTGCATCTGGCGACGTTCATTCCACCGCACCAGCTCCGCCAAGGGTTGTCGGAAAAGCATCTTAAGCGCCTGCAGAACTGGCCGCGGCTGGTCGAGGTCCGCGACGAAGTCCTGAAAGCCCTGGAGACGGCCCGGAAACAAAAGTTCATCGGCAGCCCGCTGGAGGCGAAGGTGCGCCTCGCCACGCAGACCGAGCTTCTGTCTCTGCTCGAGGAGTACCGGGCGATGCTGCCCACACTTTTCATTGCCTCGCAGGTTGAGATTGGGAGAGACTCGCTGAAAGATGCCTACGAGAGCCAGATTCCAGGGCTTTCTGTGGGCATCGAGAAGGCCTCCGGCCAGAAATGCGAGCGCTGCTGGAATTATTCCGAGCGCGTCGGCGAAGACCAACGCTATCCGACGGCTTGTGAACGATGTTCGACGGCCCTTCGAGAGATTGAGGCCACAGCGTGATTCGACATGGAGCGGATTCCAGCGCCGCGTCCCTCATCAGAATGGATAGCGTTTAGCGATCAGCCGTCAGCACTCAGCAAGGCTGGGATTGGCTGATAGCTGACCGCTGAAAGCTCAAGCATGCCCCACGCTCTTGCCCTGCGCGTTCGAAATCTCTCCCGGATTCTCTGTGGAGTCCTCGCCCTGGTCATGCTTGCAGCCGACCAGGTCACTAAGGCGATGGTGGCGCAGTCGGTTTCTGAACACGCCGTGATTCCTCTTATTCCCGGCTTTCTTAACCTCACGCACACCAAGAACCCGGGAGCCGCGTTCAGCCTATTTGCGGATTCACCGGCGCCCTGGAAAACGGCGCTGCTGGTGATTGTCTCGTCCGCGTTGCTGGTGGCCGTGGCGTGGCTGGTCCTGCGAACGGGCGAGCTTCAATGGGATTCGGGCGTCGGCCTGGCACTGATCATGGGTGGAGCCGCCTCCAATCTTCTCGACCGCATTCGCGCGGGACGCGTGGTGGACTTCATTGATGTCTATTTCCGCACTTATCATTGGCCGTCGTTCAACCTGGCCGACAGCGCCATCGTGGTGGGAGCGGGTTTCCTGATTTTGCATTACATGTTGTCAGAATAATACATTCATGAAGTCTT
>CAZTHM010000092.1:0-10562 GCA_964613505.1 uncultured Acidobacteriota bacterium
AAGAATTCGATAGGCCGCCAGCATATAAACGCCGAAGAGTGTGAATCGCGCGCCCGCCGCCTGGCGCGCCAGCAGATCGATCTGGCGCAGCATGCCGGGCATATCGAAGAAGCGCGTGATGGGCACGGCCTTCTTCGTCGTGGTGTCAACGTAGAGATACGTCCCCATGGCGCAGTGCGGGTGCGAGGTGAGATTGGGCCGGTTGAAGTTCTGGAGGCCCGAGATCAGCTTTGAGAACGGGGACGTGCAGGAAAGCGGGAACCAATCGTCGTACTTGTCGGTGAGGCCGGTCTGGTCGGCGACGCAGTGCGCGAGGTCGGACTGCGTGAAGCGCTTGGCCTCAAGCTCTCGCCGGTTGATGCGCCCCGTAAAACAGACGGGCTGGAAGCTGAACCCGCTCACCGTGTCGATGTTGTCGATGGCGAGCCGAATCAGATCGCCGATTTGATGGTCGTTGATGCCCTTGACGATGGTTGGAACAAAGACAATCTTCAGTCCGGCTTTACGACAATTCTCAATAGCTGCGAGTTTCTTCTCGAGCAGGCGCACGCCGCGCGTGCGCAGATAGACTTCATCGGTCACGCCGTCGAATTGCAGGTAGAGCGTGTGCAGCCCAGCTTCCTTCGACCGCTGGGCGAATTCGAAGTTGGCAAACTCGATGCCGTTCGTCGCGCACTGGATGTGCGTGAAGCCCATCTCCGTCGCCATACGCAGCACGTCATGGAAGCGCGGGTAGATGGTGGGCTCACCGCCGGAGAATTGCACCACGCGGTTGGGCGTGGGCCGCTGGTCGCGCAGCGTCTGAAGCATCCCGCGGAGCTGCTCGAACGATGGCTCGTAGAGATAGCCCTGCACGTTGGCGTTCGCGAAACAGACCGGGCAGGTCAAGTTGCAGCGGTTGGTCAGGTCAACGTTTGAGAGCACCGTGTGCGACGTGTGAATCGAGCACATGCCGCAATCGTCGGGACATTTGACGGCGTCGGGGATCTGCGGGTTCTCCAGGCCGCGATTGTCGCCGAACTCGAATTGTTCCATCTTCAGATAGAGCCGCGCGTCGGAGTAAATCTTGTCGCGGAAGTCGCCGTGCTCCGCGCAGGTCTTCTCCATGAAGACGGCGCCGTTCTCCTCGAACAGGCGCGCGTCAATCACCTTCAGGCATTCCGGACAGAGCGACTCGGTGCGCTTCGGCAAGCCTTTCGCGAGTGGCCTGATCGGCGCGCCCGTCAAGGTCGTCTCCGGCTGGATGACTTGGAATTGTGATTTGGAGCGTGGCTTGGTCTTCGGCTCGATGATAAGAGTGCCCACGGTTCCTCCTAGTAGGACAGGCAAGAGAAGACGGAAATCCCCACCGCGTCGATGGGAGAATCCGCTAAGGGTGGCAAGCTGAACGGGTCCCGGGCAAGCTGCGAGGGGCTGGCTCGAACCACGCGCATCGTAGGACGGCGCACGGATTGATGGCAAGGTGGTGGCTTCGAAGCGGGCTGGTTTAGCAGCGAACGGTCGAAAATCGGGGCTGAATGGGGACGGACAAAATGTTGATTAGAAAAGGCTTATGGACATTTTGTCCGACCTGGCTTTGAGGGGTGGAGCATTCACTGAAAACCTCGCTAGGCTCTGGATTTTCAGATGGGAGCCGTGTGTAATTCCACGGTTTCTGGTGATCGGTAAGTTGGCCATGCCCAGAATCGCATCCCCAGCAACGCTGCGCCGATCATCGCAAGGTCGGAATTCCATAAGCGGTCGGTGGCCAGCCGCCCCTGTTCAGGCCTGCGCAAAACAGTTCAGAATCGACCGTTTTTGACACGAATCGCCGGCTAGTTGCACCGAAATCGACACAACTAGCCCCCCTTTTGTACCCTCCCAAAGCTGCCAGGTGGTTTTTTTTCATCAACATACCAGCTTAAGGGGGTCAAAAAACAATCTTTTAGAGCCTCGACCCCTTCCCGCGCCAGGCCCTTTTGTCCGAAAAACCCGGCGGCCAAGCCATTTCCGCTCTTGCCCGTCATCTTTCCATCCTTCGCCGGACCCGGCGGTTACGGACATCGAGCCCGGTTTCCGAAGTTAGGCTAGCACTATAGCATACCTGTGTGAGTTTGTCAAGCCTTTTCTTGCCGGCCCCGGCGGGGCGGGCTGCCCCCTCCGGCCCGGGGTCGCCGGAGAGCTGCGGGAATGTGCCGCTCCTCGTGCCGGCGGGCGGGCGATAGTGTATCATCGGGCGGGAAGAGGTGTTGTCTCTCCTTGAACCAGTCAGCCCAGCGCGATCCTCCGCCCCGCGCGGCGTTTTTCACCGTCGGCCACTCGAATCTGGAGTTCGCGCAGTTCGCCAAGCTGCTCAAGGACTGTCGGGCTGAACTCCTTGTGGATGTCCGCAGCCGACCGCAGAGTGGGCGATTCCCGCAATTCAGCCAGCCCGCCTTCGAGAAGCTGCTGGAGGCGGAAGGCATCCCGTACCTTTTCCTCGGAGAGGAACTGGGCGGCCGCCCCGATGATCCCGACGCCTACCGGCCCGACGGCGTTGTGGACTATCGGCGGCGGAGGAAGTCTTACGCATTCCGGTCCGGCCTGGATCGCGTGCTCGGCGAACTCGAGTTGCGACCTCTCGCCCTGATGTGCGCCGAAGAAGATCCGCTGGAGTGTCATCGCTTTCTGATGATTTGCCCCGAACTCGTCGCCAGCGGCATTCAGCCCGTGCATATCCGCAGAGGGTCGCAGATTGAAACGCAGGAGGCCGCCGAGACCCGACTGCTCGAATCGAACGGCTTTGCAGACGTCGCCGCCAACACGCTCTTCCCTGACGCCCGCGCCGATGCTCTGGAAAAAGCTTACGATCTCCAGGCCGCGAAATTCGCGTTCCGCGTGGATCCGCTCGCTGTCGATCGGTGGTGACTCACCCGTGACTTCAACTTTCTTCACGATCGGGTTCACCAAGAAGACGGCGGAAGAATTCTTCCGCCTGCTTCAGGAGGCTGGGGTCCAAAAGGTTATCGACATTCGCGAGAACCGCGTCGGGCAGCTCGCAGGGTTCTCGAAATATCCCGATCTTCCCTTTTTCCTCGATCGCATCCTGGGCGTGCGGTACGAGCACCAGCCTCTTTTTGCACCCAGCCCGAAAATCCGCGACGCTTATCGCACGACCCGTGACTGGCCTCAATATGAGAAGTCGTTTCTCGAATTGATGGAGCTGCGGAAAGTGTTGGAGCAGGTAAAGCCCGAGGGTTTTGAAGGAAAAATCGCGCTGCTCTGCTCCGAAGCGGGACCCGAGAAATGCCATCGGCGCCTCGTCGCAGAAATGCTTGAGCGACACTGGAATGCGCTTGGGCACAACATAGAAGTCAGGCATCTGATTATCGAGAAGCCGCTCCCTCGCAGGAAGCGCAGGTCCACGACCCATGCCGGAACTGATCCTCTCTGATATCACCATCATGGGGCAGGGCTACTGCGTCATCGGGCTGGAGCAGGTTTCCGCGGAGATATATCGCTCGGTTCGGCCGATGCCCCCGCGGGCCTTTGCTTGGCGCGAACCGTTTCCCTACAAGCGCGGCGATGGAGTCCGCTTCGATCCAGTCCCTACTGTGGTTTCGCGTCCGCATGTTGAAGACCAGCAGTCTCGGGGCCTCATCCTTACGCCCCAGTCCACACCCGAAGATGAATTGGTTGCCTGCCTGCGAAAGGCCGAGGTGTCAAAGGATTTGAATGACTTGTTCGAGTGCCCGCTGCAAGTGAGCGACCGCGGGGGCTGCGCTTTGTGGGTGAAACCCGCGGAAGCGAAGCGGTCAGTCTGTGGTTGCGAATATGACAATATTCGCTTCCGGCTCTTTGCCGATCCGGAAGGCCCTTCGTTGCGCTCGGAAATTATGCTCTCCTCCGGTGAGCGAATCAGCAGCATCCCGGTGGTTGACCGTGAGTGGCGGCGCTTCGTGGCTCAGATTGCCCAGCGCATTCGCAGGGCCGACCCGCTGCCGTTCCTGGAGAGATTTCTCAATCGCTCGATCGCCCTCAAGCTGCTGGCCGCGCCCGGGCGTTTCGCACGGATCGGGCTCCCCAGGCCAAAAGCCGACCAACAATGCTGGCTGATGCTAGACTCACTCTTTCCTCAGCCCCAAGACGCGTGGCTTGGCTCGCTGTAAAGGTGGTCAGCGGCAGGCCTATGACCGGCAAAGGAGGCCTCGATGACTGCGATGTCTGGTTGGGACGAACCACGCGCGTTGGAACTGGTCCGCAGATTGGTTTTGCGAGAGCTCCAGCCGGGTACGCCAATTCCAAACGACGACGAAGACCTGGTGAAAGCTGGCACAATCGATTCGATGGGCTGGGTGGGAATTCTCTCCGGTATCGAGGAGGCCACAGGAATCCGTAATTTCGGCGCCTCATGGCCGGAAGGCCGAGCCCAGTCGATCCGCGCGTTGGTAGATGCCGTCCGAGAAGGTCTCGGCAAATCCGAGGGGAAAAGTGAACAGGCAGTGTCGCCGAGCGGGGCCAGCGAGGCATACTCAGTGTCAGTCGTAGGATGGGGATTCTCTCTTGGGTCCCAGCGAATCAGTGCGGCAGGGGTTGAGCAAGAATGCGATTTGCCCGCGGGGACAATCCTGGAGCGTGCTGGCATTCAGTCGGTGTCTCGCGCCACCGCCAATGAAACCGAAGTTTCTCTCGCAGTGAAGGCCGTTGAACTTGCTCTGGCCAAAGCTAGTGTGGAGCCTGATTCCGTAGACGTTCTCGTGGCGACGAGCACGACGTCGCTGGGCTTTCCTTCCTTTGCGGCGCTCCTTCATAGTCGGTTGCTGCTGCGGGAGTCGTGCGCGGCGTGGGATGTCGGGGGTGCGTGTGTGGGTTTGGTTCACGCTCTTGCAGCCGCCAAAGGATCACTGTACGAAGGGCGGCGCCGACTGGCTCTGATCGTGGCTTCGGAAGTGAACAGTCGGGCGCTTGCTCGTCCGGGCGTTCCTGGCGAATTCCGCGGCCTGTTCGGCGACGGCGCATGCGCATTTGTTCTCTCTCGATCAACTGATGCCGGTGGTCAGGGATTCAGAGTGGGCGAATTCGTTTCCGGCTGCTCAGGAGCTTTCGCGTCCTCGCTCGGAGTCATGCTCCGGGAAAAAGGGGAGCTGGAAGTGACGTTCAAAGGCGAACAACTGGCCAGCGCAGCCGTCGCAACTCTCAATCAAGTCGTCGGAAGCCTTGAAGACTTCAGCGCAACGCCCCGATCGGCGGTGGATCTCTTCGCTTTCCATGAACCTAATCCACGGCTGACGGAGATCTTCGCCCAGCGGGCGGGTATTCCCTTGGAAAAGATCGCCCGAGTTGCCCATACTTCCGGCAACCTCGGCTCGGTTACGTGCGGCGTCAATCTGTGCACGGCGCTGACTCGCTGTGACGGAACCTCAGGTCGTACCATCTTTGTTGCTGCTGTTGGCCCGGGACTTCTCTGGGCAGGCACCTACCTTAGTTAGACTGGGCGGAATTCACCGACTGCACATCGTCACTTCTTGAACAGGTTCTCAAAGGCGGAGCGGGCGTCGAGGGGGCGGGAAGAGGACGTTTCGCGCTCGATGGTGGAGCGGATGATATAGAGGGTGCAGTCGTTGTGGGCGTCTTTTTTCGCAATGCGCGCTTTGATGGGCTGGGTGCACTCGAAGCGCGCCGAGGTATCGAAGTAGGCGCACATTTTGCAGCTATGCAATTCGAAGCCGCACTTCAAGCACTTGCCGGTCAGGTCGAGTCCGGGCGGAAGGATGGTAGCGCAGGAGGCGCAGCGAATGACCTCACGCTTACCCGGCATGTTGGGAGTGCGCGGGCCGAACGATTCCGGTCGCGGCCCCTGCGGGCGTTTTTCGCGCGGCTCGCGCTTGCCACCCGAATCCTGATAGCCGCTCTGACGGTATTTCCGGTCGCTCATAAATAACATCCTCTGTTTTGGGCAGATTCCGACTCACACGCCGGAGTTGGGATGTCTCCATCATACGACGGCGGCGGGTGAAAAGCATTCGATTTTTGATTTTGGATTTCGGATTTTGGGTTGAGTGGGATTCAGGAATCAGGAATCAGGAGTCAGGAGTCAGAATTCAGAAGCCAGAAGTCGGGGATTATAGGACAAAGATCGATCGCGGTTGCGCTGGCGCGTGAGGTCAGCCTTCGGCGACAGGATACACGAGGCTGCGATCGGGCTCCCAGGAGAGATAGACCTTCGTGCCGCGCTCGATGCCGTTGGTCGCGGAATGTTTGGAATTTGATTCACGCACCACCAGGCGCTCGCCGCCCGCGAGTTGGACCGCCCAGCGCCGGCTGCCGCCTTCATAGATGGCTTCGACAACTTCCCCCGCCAACAGATTCCGCGGCGCCGGGCGGGGCGACCTCAGCAGGAGGCGGACCGCCTCGGGCCGGACGGCTAGCGTGGCGTTCGAGCCCAAGGCCAAGCCATTCGAATACTGCGCCCAGAGTGGCGCGCCGCTCTGACTCTCAAAGCGGGCTTCGCCGTTGTCTTGTTGCGCGAACCGAACCTCAAAGAAATTCTCCACTCCCATAAACTCCGCCACAAAGCGGGTGCTCGGGCGGTCGTAGATTTCTTCCGCGCTCCCCACCTGCTCCAAGCGCCCACGATCGATCACCGCGACGCGGTCCGACATCACCAGCGCTTCTTCCTGGTCGTGCGTGACGAAGATGAAAGTAATGCGCAGGCGCTCGTGCAGGCGCTTGAGTTCCACTTGCATCTGCTTGCGCAATTTCTGGTCGAGCGCCCCGAGGGGCTCGTCGAGCAGCAGGACGGAGGGTTCGAGCACCAACGCGCGCGCCAGGGCCACGCGCTGCTTCTCACCGCCACTCAATTGATGAGGATAGCGATCCTCCTTCCCCGGTAGTTCGACCAAATCGAGGATCGCCTTGACGCGGCGGCGAATCTCGTCACGGGACTGTTTCATGCGCTCGAGACCGAAAGCAACGTTGTGGAAGACGTCGAGGTGTGGAAACAACGCGTAATGCTGGAAAACCGTGTTGACGTCGCGAACGTAGGGAGGAAGATCCGAAGCGTCGTGGCCCTCGAGAAAAATCTGGCCCGATTGTGGCTGCTCGAAGCCCGCTACGAGCCGCAGAATGGTGGTCTTGCCGCTGCCGCTCGGGCCGAGCAACGTCAGAAACTCGCCGCGCCGCACTTGCAGCGAAAAATCTTCCAGGGCGGCGTGCTCCCCATAGTGCTTACTCACGCCCCGGAGTTCAACGATGGGGTCCAATCGCTGGTCCCCGTCGCCACTCGGTTCGTCCAACTGCTGGTTCGTTGACACCGCTTCAGGCAGTCCTGTATAAGTCCAACTTTGGTGCGGGATTATAGCACGAGCACAGCAGGATGATTGCAGCTCCAAAAAAAGCGAGGTTGAGCGGAAAAAGACTCCACGTGGGCGGGGCGCGCATGCGTGCAAAGGTACCCAGCCTGTAGCGCCGCTCGGCGCCTGCCCCGCCCGGCGGGGAGCGGCGACGGCGCCGGTCACAGACCGGCGCTACAGTGCGTCACGCCTTCAGCCACAGGTTCGCCGGAATGTCTCCCGCCTTCTTGGGCTTGTAGGGCCAGGTGATTTTCCTGCCTGTGCCGGCGGATTCGTACGCGGCGTAAATGATCTCGAGCACGGCGATGCCGTCCTCGCCGGTTTCGCGTGGCGTCTCGTCATTCAATACGCATTGCGTGAAGTGCCGCATTTCGTGCGGGAAGCCGTAGATGTGTGATTCCTCGAAGACCGTGAACGTCCAGCCTTTGGTTTCGCCCGCTTTCTCCATCGCGTAGCCGTAGCCGTCCAGGCTGTAGGTTTCCATCGAGCTGCCGTGCAGCAGGTCGCAGTAGATCGCGCCCTTGGTGCCGAAGATTTCGACGCGGTCGTCCATGCCGCCGTGTTTCACCCAGCTATCTTCGATGACGGCGATGCCGCCGCCTTCGAATTCCACGATAATGACGGAATTATCTTCACCCTTGCAGCGCTCGTGATAGACGCGCTGGCAGTGCGCCACCACGCTCTCCACGTTCGGCTTGTCGTACATCCAGCGCGCCCACTCGATGCCGTGGCAGCCCATGTCCATGATGGCGCCGCCGCCCGAGCGTTTGATGTCGTAGAACCAGTCGGAATGTGGCCCGGAATGCTTCTCGCCCTGCTTGACCATGTAGAGCTTCCCCACCGCGCCTTCCTGAACCAGTTTCCTGGCGCGCGCATACTTCGGCGAGAAGCAAAGCGTCTCCGCGTACATCAATTTCACTTTGTGCTTTTTCGCCGCCTTCACCATCGCCTGGCCAGCTTCGAGCGTGTGCGCCAGGGGCTTCTCGACCACGATGTGCTTCCCCGCATCCGCCGCCGCCACCGTCACTTCCTGATGCAGATCGTTGGGGATGCCCAGCACGACCATGTCCACGTCCTTGCGGTCGAGGACCTTGCGGTAGTCGCTGAAGGTGTTCGGGATTTTCCACTTCCGCGCGAAGGGTTCCAGCGCGTCTTTATTCACATTGCAGACGGCTACCAGTTGCGCTTCTGGCGATTCCTGGAAAGCTTCGGCGTGGATATCGGAAACAAATCCACCGCCAATCAGAGCAACACGGACTTTGTCCATGATCTTCTCCTTTTTTGAACGCGGGTGAACGCGACACGAACTCGCCATCTGCCGGCGGGAGACGCGAGACTATTCCTTCTTGCTGCCCAGCGAGCGGATGTGGGCAACGACCAGTTTGATTTCGTCGTCTTTCAGCTTGTCGCCGAAAGCCGGCATGTGAGTGTCCTTCTTGCCATTCTTGATGACCTCGAACAATTCCTTGTCTTTGACCGAAGCCTGCCACTTGGGATCGGTGAAGTCCTGGCTCTTCATGGCGGGGAAGCCCTTGCCTTCGGGGCCGTGGCACATCACACAGCGCTTTCTGTAAAGTGATTTGCCGCTGGGTTGCGCGGCATCTTGCGGCGCCGCGGCAAGCGCTGCCGTGACGGCGCCCAGCAGGATCAGATTCAGCCAGATTTTTGTCATCGTCGTCGTAAGACTCCTGTCAAATGGTTTGATGCTTCGCGAAGCCGTCATGGTAATGACCCGCCAGCAGTAAATCAAGAACCGCGCCGGAACCGCGGCGAGGAATCCGCCGGGCGCGCGAGAGAACCAGAGACACCACAGAGGCCGCCAGATCGACGCGCCAGGAGGACTGCAATTCAGGACTTCTTCGGCTCCGGAACGTAGCCGGGCGGCAATTGCGCTCCTTCTCCGAAAAAGAACTTCTCCATCTGCTGCGCGACAATCTGCTGATGTTCCTTCAGAGCCGGGCTCAGGCGGTATTCGTTGATGATCATCCGCAGGGCATCGAGCCAGAGTTTCCAGGCCTCCTTCGAGACGTTTTCGTAGATGCGCTGCCCCAGTTCACCCGCCCACGGCGGCTCATCGAGCCCGGGAAGTTCCTTCCCCAGCTTTACGCATTTGACCATTCGTTCCGCCATCTGCAGACCTCCGCTCGAAACGCCGGCTACGGTGATTTCGTGTTGCCCCTGAACCGCCGCGCGATGAGGTTTCATTATACCGGAAACACGCCGATCGTCGTGCGCCCTAGTGGGCCGGGTAGCGTGCAGCATTTGTTTGCCGGCCTTTTGCGGTTATCATCTACGCTCCGCGCCGGTCAAAAGATTTTCCCGCAAGACAGGGAGGTTGGCGGGTGAAGGCTCTCGTCAAAAGCAAAAGTGAACCCGGGCTCTGGCTGGAGGACGTCGAAGTCCCGAAGATCGGCATCAGCGACGTCTTGATTGGAGTGCACCGGACCGGCATTTGCGGCACCGACCTGCACATCTACAGGTGGGATAACTGGGCGCAGAAGACCATCCCTGTTCCTCTCGTCATCGGCCACGAATTTGTGGGCGAGATTGTGGAGGTGGGCTCGAACGTCGCGGACTTTTTCCCCGGTGATATCGTGAGCGGCGAAGGCCACGTGGTTTGCGGGCGCTGCCGGAACTGCCTCGCTGGCCGCCGCCACCTTTGCGCGCACAGTCAAGGTGTGGGCGTCAACCGCGCCGGAGCGTTTGCGGAGTACGTCGCACTGCCCATGTCGAATATCTGGCGGCATCAACCCTGGGTCGACCGCGACGTCGCCGCCATCTTCGATCCCTTTGGGAATGCCGTGCACACCGCGCTGTCGTTTCCAGTGCTGGGCGAAGATGTGTTGATTACCGGCGCGGGCCCCATCGGGCTGATGGCCGCGGCGGTTGTCCGGTGCGCCGGCGCGCGCTTCGTGGTGATTACCGACGTCAACCCTTTCCGGTTGGAGTTGGCGAAGAAGCTGGGCGTCACCGTCGCTTGGGACGCGCGCCAGGGCAGCCTGCGCGAAGTTCAAAAACAACTGGGAATGCTCGAAGGCTTCGACGTGGGGCTCGAGATGTCGGGCAACGGCGCGGCGTTTCGCGACATGCTCGTCAATATGAGTCACGGCGCCAAAATCGCGATGCTGGGCATTCCCTCCGGCGAAATGGCCATCGATTGGAACACCGTCATCTTCAATATGCTTACCCTCAAGGGAATCTACGGCCGCGAGATGTATGAGACCTGGTACAAGATGACGGTCATGCTGCAGT